>CAZBZZ010000071.1:0-6222 GCA_964496555.1 uncultured Candidatus Peribacteria bacterium | reverse complement strand
AGATGTTCCTTGCGTTGAGTGCAGGTGATTTGACCGATCCTTCTGTAGGAGAGACTGGTGATGGCTTTGGAGAAGGGATTGGAGCTCAATCACTCACTGATGGGCTCGAGCAAATGCCTACTGATGGAATCACAGTTGCTGTTGGAAATCAGAGTGAAGAGATCCTCGCCTACACAGAGGAAATAAATGACAATACTCAAATAATGTTCATTGATGTTGATGGTGATGGTGATGATGATGCTGTTTATTCTCTTGGTGGAGATTTGTATTTGAAAGAAAATTACAATGAGAGTCCTGATGAGCCATCTAAATTTGGTACATCTGCATTGGGTACTACGTTGAATCCGGCTGTTAAGATTTCTGATTATTCTGAGGGGATAACTCTTTCTGTTCAGGGATTCAGTAGTGATTACGAGAACAGTGGTGTTACAAAAGTTTCATTCAAGCCTTCGAAAGATCCTTCTGTTGTTGGATATGAAGTTTTGGTCTATCCATCTTTGATGGACATAGATGAGGACAACTACAACGGAACGTATCATTTCTTAGCTGTCGAGGATTTGAATGTGACTTTTGGAAATGTTGATGATGTCGATGGATTTGGAAATGAATTAACAACTACTGCAAAGGAGGTCGTCGATGCTTTGGCTGAGATGAATATGAACTCAGGAGATACGGTCTATGCTGTTGAGGACTCTGGTTTTGCTGTTTATTCTTCTTTGAATCTTTTGATTGATGAAGTGGAATTGGATGAAGGAGACTTCTATACAATTCCTGAGCAAGAACGTGGATCTAATGCAACTATTCACCTAATATCTGGTGCTTTGCAGCAAATGAAGCCTTATGGAGAGGAGGCCACTGAGGCTCTTGTTCCTGGAGTTGCTTTGATGAAGGGAGACAAGCTCGTAACTACAAGTAGTGGTGGAGCTGATCTTGTATTCAATAATGGAGCTGAGTTGACTATAAATGAGAACGAAATATTCGAAATGCTTGAATATGCAGATCCTGAAGCGCCGAGGATGAACTTGGACATAGAAAATGGCAATTACTATGCTGTTATTTACGCTTTGAGTGAAAATGGGTCTCGTAGTGTAATTTCTGAAGCTGTGCCTCTCTCACCTTCTGTTTGTGCTGATGATAGCGCTCCTCTGCCTGCGATCTCTAGTGATTATATTGAAGTGGCCGTTATGCAAAAAGCCACTATAGATGCTTCTGCTTCTATTGATCCAGCTGGTGATATTGAAGGGTACTATTTGGATCTTGATGTTGATGTTGATTCGGATGGTGATGGGAACAAGAAAAATGACAAAGATTACAAAGCTGACACCAATCTTTCTGAGGATGGTCCTGATATGGATAGTGATCCGACAAATGATTTAGATTTGAGTGTGTTTAATATTGGACCTTATGATGAGATTGGAGATCATCATTATGCTTTGAACATATATGACACAGGTCATAATTTGTCGACGAAGGACATCACTGTTCACGTGTATGTTCCGAAGATTAATTTGGATCCTGTTTATGGTGGGATTACTGCCTCTGTTACTGGAGATACGGATCCTGCTACTGGCAATATGTTCTACAAACTGATTCGAGAGCGTTACGTCCCTCGTGTTATTGATGAGAAGCTAACAATGGTGAAAGACACCTCCCCTATTGAGACTGTTTCTGCTGATGATAATGGGCAATACCTCACTTACAATGATGGGACTTATTCTGTGGGTGATTTCAATTTGGAAAATATAATTCTGGTGAAGAATGCGGCTGGGGAAGTGATTGCTGAGATCGATGGTGAAACTGGTAACTTCTATGTTTATGAAGGTACGAGTTATGTCATCGTTCCGGCTACTCCGCCTGATCAATCAACTCATGTTGAGATTTTGGATGAGGATGGGAATGTTGTAGCTACTATCTACTATATTTCTGAGGGGAATTATGAGGTTAAAATCCATGAAGAGACTGAGTTCACTGCCGAGAGTGTGGCTGACATGATGGGAGTGAATGTGAATGATGTTGATACTGAAGATGATTTTGTGTTCAAGAAATTCCCTGCTTCGGATCCGAACTATCCTGGTGGAACTTATTTGTATTATTTGAATGAAGAAAAGCAAATGGTCGCGATAGATACTGCTGGAAATATATTATTGATTGATGATCGAATGGCTCTGACGAAGATTGAGAATCAATTCAATTATGATCCTGTTGTGTTTGAGTTGTGGTTTGAAGAGACGAAAGTTGCTCAAGTATATCTATCTACTGGTGATCGATTTGAGGAAGTGCAGATAGTTGGTCCGAATGATGTTCCACGAAAATTCCCAAATAGTGTTAGTCCTTCTTATCTTGTTGATGAAGTTGCTTCTCCGTTTGGAGATCCGTTTGAGGGATCTGGAGGGACATTGCATGATTATGCGATGAGCTTGTTCTACAAAGGAATAATAGATGACAGTGGAGATCTAGGTGAATTGTCTACTCGTGCTGATTTTGCAGAGGTGTTGTTGAAGATACTTTGTATTGTTCCGCGTAATGAGGCGTACGACGAACCCTCTGTATTCTCTGATATAGATTTCGTGGCTGGTAATTTGCCTGGTTATTATCCTTTTGTAAAAGAGGGCGCTCTGCTTGGATTGGTTTATGGTTATGGTGAAGAAGCTGATCCCGTGAGTGGATTGACTCCATTCAAACCTGATAATCCGATCGCGTTCGCAGAAGCTGTTGCGATGATTTTGAGAGGCCTTGATTTGAAACATATTATAAATATGCAGGGTGTTTCTCCAGAAATTGGAGAAGCTTGGTACGATCCCCTACTTGAAGCTGCACAGAATTTAAATTCATATGCTGAAGCTGGTATTACTTTGAAAAGTGCGAGCTTTGTCACGGAAGATGAGCTGGCTGATCCTGGCAAATTGCTGACCAAAGGTGATTTGGTTGAATTGGCCTTTAGAGTTTTGGATGCTTATGACTGTTATGAGATTGATACTGATCAAGATGGTATGTCTGATTATTGTGAAGAGAAATATGACATCGATGATCCTGAGGCGGATGCAGACAATGATGGTTTGAAAAATGCTGATGAATGTTTGTATGGAACTGATCCAAATAATCCTGATAGTGATGGTGGAGGGCAGTTGGATGGAGATGAAGTTTGGGAACATGGAACCGATCCAAATTTCACTGCGGATGATCACAAAGATAGTGATGGTGACGGACTTCTAGATATTGAAGAGACTATGGTTTATGGAACTGATCCTGGAGTTTATGATACTGATGGTGGAGGTGTGGGAGATGGAGATGAGGTTGAATTACAGATTGATCCTTTGAACGGAGATGATGATCAGCCTGATCCTCCTGGCCAACTTTACGAAACCGAGCCAGGCGTCTACTTGGTGCCACCTCCATGCGTGGCCTGTCCTTGCTTCAGCACATTCGAATACAAAGCTGATTTGAGGAAGGGAGACGTTTTGTATACAATCATAGTTAATAACGATCCTGATAATCTAAAAATATATGCTAAAAGTAATGAACAAAAAGTTCAGTAAAAAATTAGTGGGTGGGATAGTTGCGATTTGCATGCTCCTTAACTCATTTGTGTTTTCATCTGTTGCGTTTGGAGCAGCGGAATTTTTCTCTTATGAAAATTGTGTTTCGGGGATGTCTACTATCGTTCAGGCGAGACAAAAAACATTCTTTGGATATTTGGAAAATCACTTCAAAAGCAATAAACAGGATAGTCAGTTGGTGGATGATGCGGTCAATGCTTATCGGGATTATAAAGAGGAGCTGTGGTCGCAACTCGAACAATTCAAGCAAGGTACTGCTCCGAATGCAGAGCAACTCGATGCTCTTGATGCTTGTATAAGATTGATTGAGACTTCTACTTTGGAAGCCAAAGATATGCTCAAGTTGAGAGCTTCTTCATCTATGAGATTTAAAAGCACGTCAATTCTGTTAGAAAAATATAAAGCCATTAATACGAAGCTTGCTGATCTGAACTTTCTGATTGCCAAAGTTGTTGCGGCTTTTAAAACATTCAATAATAAGATGCCTTGTTTTGTAAAAAATTGTTTAACCAAATAGATCTAAGTGCGTAGATTCAAATTCACAATTAGAATTGTAGCGAGTGCGTTGGTAACGTTTCTGATTTTGTCTACAAGCCAGGCTTTATTTGCTGAGGAGAAATATTCATTTGAGGATTCTTGGGTGAGTGGTTCTTTTGGTTATGCGGGTACGAAATTTTCGTATCACAAGCATATGAACGCGTACTTCAATGAGAAAATTAAATCGATGATAAAGATGGATATGGATGATCCGAATTATAGTCCTCCTAATGGGGAAGAAGAATGTTCGGAGGATAATGTGAGTACTTATTGTGTGTCGATGGGGGCTTTGGATAGATATTATAGTTATATGGACATATTGGATGAGATCAAGGGGTTGTTCACACCTTGGGCTTTTGATTTTGAAGCAAGATTTATTAATGACTTGCCTTTGCTTGGTGGGGGGACCACTGGTTTGGGGCAGACCTCTGTGTCCGATCTTTTGGGATTGGCTGGGATGTTGAATGATGCGATCCGAAGAGAAAGACAAAGTGCTTTGGAGGCGATGGAGCTGACAATCTCTGCTTACAATGAGTTGAGGCTTGCTTATCCAATGCATAAAAAATATGAAGAATTGCTGACGGATTTACATAGTTACAAAGACATGGTTCTGGACGTGGAGAGCCGTGCAGAATGGTTACCTAAAAAATATATTGGAGCAACTAGTAAAAAAGGTTGTGATTAATTATGAAACATAAAAAAGACATCATTTTAGGCGTTTTGGTAGGAGTTGCTACGTTTGTGGCAATGAATGTCGTCATGCCTTACATGGAAGCGTCTGAGCTGCGTGCAATGGCGGATGACGTTGATGATCCAATCACCAACACCGGCCTTTGGAGTCAGATGATGAAATCCGACTTCGCTCAAAGCATTCCTTTGGTTGGAGCTATAAATCCAAACTCAAAACTTGAGTGGAGTGACATCATGGATGGAATCACTTACAAAAATATTTATTTGATAATGTTGAAATTGGACGCTGTGGATCCAGAGGAAAGTTCTTTGGCTGAGGTGGCTATGAGCTACGGGATGACTCCACAGGAAGCTCAAGATGTTATAGGAGGATCTTTGGATCCTATCCGGAATACAATTCCTGGTTCAGCTCAGAATATAACTCAATCTGATATTTTATATACTGTTAGTCAGTTCAAGAGGGATTATGAGGAGATATTGGAGATTGCTCAGTTGAAAGCTGAACTTGGAACGTCTGCCTATCTTTCGGAGATTTTCTCTGATGGCGATGTCATGAATTCTGGATTTGATCTTGTTTATGATTTGAATGAGATCGAGAAATTATTGTTCGATGTTGTTACTCCAATTCAAGGAATTGATTTTGGCAATGATGATGATGGTGGTGGTGGTGATGATAAGCCTTATCAGCCTGCTGAAGTTAATGAGCCCGAGATTGCTTCTATTTATCAAGCTTTGGAAGTTGTAGAAGAAGATACAGATGATGATGGCGTAGATTTGGAAGATTTCAATCCTGAGGAGTTGGTCACATATTCTGATGAAGATGTTTGTCCTGAAGAAGAGGATCCTATAGAAAATGCTGTTGTTGAATATGATGATGTGGTAGAGGAATACTTTGAAGACAATCCACCTGTTGATAAGCCTGATGAGGAAAAAGTTGAAGAAGAAAAAAGTTTTGGAGAAAAGCTACAAGCAGCTGAGCCTGCTGACTGGAGCAGAAAGGATAAGTGTGATGGGATATTATTATTCGATAGTCTTGGCTATGGAGGACAAGCTCAAACTGAGGCTACTGATGACGAAGGACTTCCTTTAGCATCAGCTGAAATTTATATTTGTTTGGAAAAAACTATTAAATGGGAAACTTATACATCTTACGTCCCTGCGGCGCCTTGCTTCTCATGTGCATTTGAGAAGATTTTGGCTTACTTCGACAAAACTCTTTCAAACGCTATGCTCCCTAATAAATTGACTGGAAATCTAATGGAGAGTTCGTTGTGTAAGAAACAATTGTCTATTTGGAATGCTGTTGATTTGAATTTCATTTTGGTTTGGGCTCCAATCCAAACGCCACAAAACGATGAAGCTATTTTCGGAAAGAGTATTTGGGAGGAATGTAAATAGTTTGTTTATAAATCTCATCCTTTTCTGTTAGAGAACCCTG
>CAZBZZ010000070.1:0-6333 GCA_964496555.1 uncultured Candidatus Peribacteria bacterium | reverse complement strand
AACACATACTCTTAACCAATCCAGTATGAGTACAGAAAGAAAGCGTCAGTTTTTGTTGGGCATTTTTGTGATGTCCTTGATTCTGGCGAATATGTTGGGGGCGAAAGTTACAATGTTTGACGTTCCAGGTTGGCTGGCGGCGCCATTGAATGTGGTTTTCTTTCCTGTTATCTGGTTTTTCAACCAGATTTTGAGTGCTGTGGGGAATGATCCTCTGGCATACAAGTTTTTCAATACGATCCATGTGTCTGTGGGGATTCTCACAGTGCCGATCATGTTCCTGATCACAGATGTGGTGGAGGAAGTTTGGGGGCGAAAAGTCACGAAAGATTTTGTTCGAATTGGTGTGACAGCGATGTTGATTATGATTGTGATTACTTGGATTTCTGTGAAGTTGCCGGTTGGGCGTTTTGCAGGAGCTGCTCCTGATCAAGTTGAATCTTTGACAAGTGCTTATAATGCATTTTTCTCGACCAGTATTAGGATGGCGATTGCAAGTATGACTGCATTTTATCTTGCTCAAATGCATGATATTTGGGCGTTTAATTTTTGGAAAAAGAAAACTAAAGGACGATTTCTTTGGTTAAGAAATAACCTGTCTACTGTGGTGAGTCAGTTGATGGATTCTACGATTTTTATGTTCGTGGCGTTCTATCATCCGACAAATTTCCCAGCTGCGCTTGTTATAAAACTTGTGGTTCCTTACTACATTTTCAAGATCCTATTTGCGATAATAGATACACCATTTGCGTATGTTGGAGTTTGGTGGGCGCGCAGAGGAGGGAATCAGGAAAAGGAATTGGCGAAGGCGGAGTAGGTTAATGGAGCCTAATTAAATCTCTCAAAATACACGGCCTCCTTCGGGAGGCCTTTTTGTTGCAGCATTTCTTGAACTTGGAGGACCATATCTTTGAGGCCGCAGATGTAGGCTTGGGTTTTGCTTGGTTCAAAGTATTCGCCTGGTGCAAATTTGAAGCTTTCAAGATGTTTTGTTACGCGGCCTTCGGCTCCTCCTTGTGTTTTCCAGTCTGGCGATTCTGGTTGAGAGAGGGTTGTGATGTATGTGAAATTCTTGTGTTGGGCTGCGAGATTGGCGAGTTCTTCCTGGTAAAAGAGGTCTTTGATGTGGCGGACGCCAAAGAGTAAGTAGAAATTTTGGTTTGCGTTGAGGGGGAGTTGTTCTTCGAGGATCGATTTCAGCGGTGCTATGCCTGTTCCTGTGCCGATTAGAAGAGTTGTGTTATCTGCTGGGGTTTTGAATATGAAGTGGCCTAGAGGTCCTAAAAATTCGATTTTTTCTCCTGTTTTAAGTGAGTTTAAATAATTGCTGCCTTTGCCGTCTGGGATTGCTTTGATGCAAAGTTCGAATTTGCCCGATCCTGGTTTGCTTGAAATTGAATATGAGCGCATTACGAGTGGGGCTCCTTCGGGTTGGGGGACTTTCACGGTCACGAATTGGCCAGCTTTATATGTGAAATTTGGGTCTTCTGTTTGGAAAGTGAGTTCGAATACGTCGTAAGTGAGGTTTTTGCGACCTGTTAAAGTTGCTTTTAATGTGTTCATAGGGTTTTCTGATGAGATTTGTTCGGGTGTATTTTATATGGAATTTGGGGTTTTTGGAAGGGGAGTGGTTCTAACCTGGAGAACGTTTGAGGCTTGACACTTTCCCTTTTTGACGTATTCTATCGGAGAATATTTTTTATTGTTAATATTTATGAAAAAAGGTCTTGATGATCAGGATGGAGCTAGATCTGCTGAATTCCATTTGGAACGTGATATTGGTGAATTGATGGAGTGGATTAAGGATACTTTATCGGTGAACGTTGGTAAGTTAACTGGGCGTGAAAGAATAGAGGTATTTAAGAGAGTAGATGCCATAAGTAATGCTTTGCGTATGCGTATAGCGAGACTACAAGGATCTGCCGATTCTTCTGTGATTGTGAATGAGCTTTTGAGTGTTATGGCGGGAGATAAAGTACTTCTTGGTGGGGCTAATCGATCTAGCAAAATAAATTGGGATAACTTGGGGCAATGTTTGTCTCACTCATCGTGGGGTAAATATGTTCAAGTTCTTAGTAATGATGGTTTGACTCCTGAAAATTTTGGAACTGTTTTAAGTCATTTTATTGTTAAGGGATGGTCTACTCAGAAACAATTTATTGCAGACTGTCCCGTTGGTCAGTCTATTGTTACTAATCTTGTGAATTGGGAGCGTGTTAGATTGAGAGGTGTTAAAAAAAATACTCCTATGGATTGGACTGAAGGGCGATTGGTGTTATTGGATTGGATGAAAGAGCAAGCTTTGGCGAGGCAGAAATAAATTATGCTATAATCTTCGCGATCTTAATTTTTTTCGATGAAACTTATCATCACACGTCACGGCGAAACTTTTTGGAATACGAAGCATAAGATGCAGGGGACTATTGATTCAAAGCTTACACCAAAGGGTTTAAAGGATGCTGAGAAATTGGCGAAGCGTTTGAAGAACGAGCATTTGGATTATATTTATTCGAGTCCTTTGAGTAGGGCTAGTATTACGGCTGAAAAGATTGCACGGTTTCATCCTGATGTGCCTTTTGAAATTGTTGAGGATTTGGTTGAGAGGGATTTTGGTGAGTTTGAGGGAAAGACAAAGGCTGATATTGGCTGGCACAATACTCCTCATCCTGAGCCTCGTGAAGGTGAGTTGTCGCGTGAAAGTGTGTCTAGAGCGGGACAATTTTTGTCTTATTTATTGCAAAAACATAAGGGGAATGATGTTGTTTTGCTTGTTGCTCATAAACATATTAATTCTTCCATAATTGCTTCTTGTACTGCTGCTGATTGGAATTCTGTTTATGATATGTCGAAGTGGCACAATACGAATGTGACTATTATTGAAATTGATAGAATGGGGGAGGGGGAGATTGTTTTGTTGGATGATGCTTCGCATTTGGAGGGGTAACTTGGATGTGAAAAAACCGACCCATCTTTTTTGAGATGAGCCGGCTTTAAATCTAGAAAATTGCGCTAATGCGCGTGTGCCCAAAAAACTTCTATACCCAGAATGTGAAATAGCAAAGTACTCCACCAATCACTAGTGAAACAAGTCCTCTTAAATACATGAATCCTTCGTTTGTGAATGATTTCATCATTCCTTTGAACCAAGATCCTGGGAGTAGGAAGTAGAGAGCTCCTTTTAGAAGCATTCCCCAACCCATAAGTGTTACAAGCAGCCAAACATTCCAAGCCCAAACGTTGTACATATTTACAACGATAAGTCCGAAAATGAGAGCCAATAACATTACTGGGATGAGAGTTGTGTGATCTTTTGCCCATCCTTTGAAAAGTTTTGTCCATACGCCAGCGTATAGAATGTGTGAAAGTCCGAATACTATTAGTACTGGAGCTAGCACAGTTGAGATCATCATTGCTGATAATTCCATAGAAACAGGGGTTATATTATTTTATAGAAAGTAAGCGTAATAAGTGAGAACTCCTCCAAGTACGAGTCCTACAAGGCCTCCTAGGTATAGGAGTGTTACGTTTTGACCCATTTCGAGTTTCCATTTAACAAATTCTCCTGGAAGGAGGAAGTAAGCAGCTCCTTTAATGAGCCAGATCCAACCGATCAATGTAACGATCAGCCAAATGTCTGCAGTCCAAACGTTGAACATGTTTACCATAATCAATCCGAAAACCATTATCATAGTCATCAACGGGAAAAGAGCCAAGTGGTCTTTCTCCCACTTTTTCATGATTTTTTTCCACGATTCTGCGTACAGCAAAATCGAAAGTCCTAAGATCACGTAGAACGGTCCTAGAACGAGAGCTAACATTGCACCCATGTAATTAGGGTTAAAAAATAGAAAAGAGGATGTAGAAAAACAAGTGTTTTCTCAATTGTATAATATTTGTGGAGATGTGCAAGTTTTTTTGGAGAGAGGTTCTTTTGTTTTTTAAGGAAAGGGTTACAATTGGAGTTCTCTAATTTTTAAAAATGAGTAAAGTTTATGCTTTTATAGATAGTCAAAATTTGAATCTTGCCATTCTTGATCAGGGGTGGAAATTGGATTTTGGTCGTTTCAGACGTTATTTGAAGGATAAATATAAAGTTGAAAAGGCGTATCTTTTTATAGGTTATGTTGCTGGTAATGAATTCCTTTATGCCTATTTACAGAAGGTTGGCTATGTTTTGGTATTTAAGCCCACCCTTGTTGGTAAGAAACGAAAAGAAGCCTACGTGAAAGGGAATGTTGATGCTGAATTGGTTCTTCACTCTATGATCGAGTTCCCAAATTATGATGAAGCAATGATTGTATCTGGAGATGGGGATTTTCATTGTCTCATCGAGTATTTAGAAAAAGAGGGGAAGTTGCACAGTGTTTTAATCCCTAATCATAGGAAATTTTCAGCTTTGCTTCGTAAATTCCGAAAACATTTTATTTTCATTCATTCGTTGGAGAAAAAGCTTTGCGTTAAAAATAAAACGAATAAAAGGAAAGAGAGGGAGTAACCTTCGGACGGAACCTTAGGTGTGCCCTCTCATAGTGATGTTTAAATTGTATCAGTTTTTTTTGGCAAAAGTCAAGATTTCGTGAATAGGCGCCACCCTTCTACTCTTCTATTCTCGCTCGTTCTGCTCGCTGCGAGGTCGAGGCCTCAAATAGTCGCTTCGCTCCTTTTTCGGTACGAACCGCGGTTCTCATCCGGATCGACTGCGTCGAGTTGAAAATTCGCTCCCACTTTGTGTGGGATCGATTTTTCAATGGAGGCGCCACCCGGATTCGAACCGGGGAATAATGGTTTTGCAAACCACTGCCTTAACCACTTGGCCATGGCGCCTTACGGTCTTTTTATAGAGAACTCTTGAGCGCGAAAGATCTTAACATCTCGTCTAGCATCATTACAACACTTTGTTCTTCGTTTGGTAGATATGCTGCGGTGACGATCATCCCAAAGCCATTTCTTGCGAGACAAAGTTGTTTGAATTCTACCAAGCTTTCGGCTGCTGTTTTTCTTCCTTGAAAAGTTGATATGAATGTTTTTTCTCCTGTTATTTCGTCGCCTAGGGTATATTCTTCACGGCTTGATTCGG
Organism: uncultured Candidatus Peribacteria bacterium; assembly: GCA_964496555.1. Classification (GTDB taxonomy): domain Bacteria; phylum Patescibacteriota; class Gracilibacteria; order UBA1369; family LOWO2-01-FULL-3; genus JABILX01. The sequence goes on along the minus strand of CAZBZZ010000070.1, from coordinate 1,256 downwards.
TGAATCCAACGAGGTTGTATTTCTGTACATTGATTGTTTGCAATGAGAAATCTTCAGACGTTGTGCCTGCTGTTATTTCTGATTGTGAGACATTTAAACTTGCTGTGAAGATGTCATTTTTCAAGTTGTTGCGGAAAACTACAACAGTCGAAGAGGGGACGTTGGATGTGAAATCTTCTGACTCCAAAATCTCCCAATCGCCTGGGTATAAGAGTGAGAAATCGGATCTTTCGTATTGGGAATATTGGTTGTTTACTTCTTCTATTGTTCCTTCTTCTTCTTCTTTTCCACCTCCGAAGCAGCCTGTTAATCCGATCATTGTTGTGAGTGCGATGACTAGTAATTTTTTCATATTTAATTGTTAATTATTAATAATTTGTTCTGCTTCTTTTTGAAGCTTTTCACGTTTATTTTTTATTTCTGCTGCTTTCATATAGTCCTGGAGCATGACAGCTATTCCTTCTTCTTGTTTTAGAGCTTCGACTTTGTCTTTTAGCTCGCGAAGGATTTCCTCTTTTTTATTTATTTGTGGTTGTGGTGGGGGAGTTCGACGCTCTGGCGTTCGACCTGGGGAAGCTTGTTGAGGTTTTTTCGGAAGGCTTTTTGGCATAACCATAGAGTCGAACATTTGATCCACTTTACGAAATGGATCGAGATCGAAAAATGAATTCAAAAACTCTTCTTTTCTCCCAACAATATGATCTGCACATTCAGAACATAGATGCATTTTTCTGGTTTCACCATTAATAGTTTCTGTGTATGAGACATTTGCATTTGTTTCTTGGCATTTGTCGCACTTCTTGCTCATGGTCGTAATTTGTTAAAGGATTTTATTGAGCGGTGAATATTATAGCTGTATATGTGGTTTTTTGAAATTTAATTGCAAAAGATCCCAAAATCATTACTATGTGTGCGTTATTTCTAATCTGGACTTATGAAAATTGGTATTCTTTCTTTCAAGGGGATCTCAAAGATGGCTTCTAAAGAAGAGATCAGAATCAAGAACACTGCGCGAGCGATGGGACATAAAGCTCGTATTTTCCGTTCGGGACGATTTCAACTCGTATACGATGGGACGGCTCGACGTCTTCTATATAATGGAAAGCTTTTTCCGAAATATGATGTGATTATTACGCGTCCGTCGGTTTTGCGTGATGTTGATTTGAGTATTTCAATTATCAAGCAGATGGAAATGATGGGGATCCCGGTTTTTAACCGTTACACTCCTATCATCAAAGCGAAGAACAAATTGAAAT
>CAZBZZ010000069.1:6093-6333 GCA_964496555.1 uncultured Candidatus Peribacteria bacterium | reverse complement strand
AGGAGGGGCTATCAGCCACCTCCGGTCTTCTTAGTGTTGCAGGACTCGTCGGTCCCCTCGACCTTCAGGGCAGCCTTCAGCCCAGCGGCCAGCTGGGACTCCGGCTCCTTGGTCGGCCCAGTCGAATAGGACTTCGGCCCACCGTCGGATGCCTCCGACGGCTCGCACTCAGACTCACGACCGTGAGCACCACGAGTTCCCAGAGCTCCAACAAGGTGCGCAAATTACAGAGTGACATCC
>CAZBZZ010000069.1:0-6083 GCA_964496555.1 uncultured Candidatus Peribacteria bacterium | reverse complement strand
GAAAATCGGCTTCTTCGCCATTCCACAACCCCACATAAAAAGTCATAACTCCACGGCACAACGCCGCCAACAAGCACAACCATCTTGGTTGCACCGTCAATTCAAACCTCCTTTTAAATCCCAAACGACAAAGAAGATCTAAACAAACAGCACAACCAAGACAGAATTAATTTTCCATCCTTCATGTCAAAGTATCGTTGCCAGCCAATCAGCTATCACTCAAACCCACAAAAGTGAGCAAGGACCACCGACACAAAACTGACAAGGAAAAGATTCTACGTCTTTCTAATCAAAAAGTCAATCTCGTTTCACCCCGTTTTACTTAAAACAATCAACCGAGTATAATAATCAACCGAATCAATCCAAATCTCAAACATGACTAAAACCTGCCAAATATCCGGCAAACAATTCGTAATAGACCCCGAAGACCAAGCCTTCTACAAAAAGCAGGGGGTTCCCGAACCAACTCTATGCCCAGACGAACGCCAACGCCGACGCCTAATGTTCCGAAACGAACGAAACCTCTACACGCGCAAAGACTCAATGACTGGGGAAACAATAGTCTCACGTTGGACAGATGACACACCATTCCCAGTATATAGTTCAAAGAACTGGTGGTCAGACAAATTCGACCCATTAGAGTACGGCCAAGACTTCGATTTCAACAGACCATTTTTCGAGCAATTCAAAGAACTACGCGACCGAGTTCCCCGCATCTCTCTATACAACTTCGACTCCACAAACAGCGAATACACAAACCACGCCGGCTACAACAAAAATGCATACATGTGCTTCAACATCGCATATCAAGAAGATTGTTACTACATCACAAATTTCTCACTCACAGACAAAGACTGCTGCGATGGCTACACAATAGAAAACTCTCAACTCTTATACGAATGCTTCATGTGCAAAAACTGCTACTCCAGTAGATATCTAGTAAATTGCTACACATGCCGTGATTCAAATTTTCTCTTCGATTGCAGAAACTGCCAAGATTGCTTCATGTGTTGGAATATGCGAAGCAAGAAATATTGCATTCGCAATGAACAAAAAACCAAAGAAGAATACGAAGAATTCATGAGCAAAATCAACCTTGGCTCACACAAAACCTCCCAACCACTAATCAAAGAATTCAAAGACTCAGTAAAACACAAAGCCGCCCACAAAGCAGCTTTCATCACAAAGTCAGAAAACTGCACAGGCGACTACATAACAAATTCAAAAAACGCAAAACAAAGCTTCTATGTAGTCGACTGCGAAGACATAAAATACTGCTACGACATATACGGAGCAAAAGATTGTTACGACGCATACGAACCAGCCTTCAAGGTCGAACGTCACTACGAAACCCACGCCTGCAACGAAACTCAATTTCTGATTGGCTGCAACACTTGCATTCGCGGAGCCTTCTTGGACTACTGCGACAACTGCCACAACTCAAAACACCTCTTCGGCTGCACAAGCCTCAAGAAAAACGAATACTGCATCCTTAACAAACAATACTCAAAAGAAGAATACGAAGAACTCACCACCAAAATAAAACAACACATGATCAAAACCGATGAATGGGGAGAATTCTTCCCCCACTCACTATCCCCTTTTCCATACAACGACACCAAAGCCCAAGACTACTACCCTCTCACAAAAGAAGAAGCCCTCGCCCGTGGATACACATGGAGAGACAAGGAAAAGAAAGATTTTGCACCTGCCACAATCCCCGCAGACAAACTCCCAGACACTATTGCAGAAACTACCGACTCAATAACTCAAGAAACCCTAGCATGCGAAAAAACCGGAAAAAACTATCGCATCACCCCTCAAGAATTTAAATTCTACAAAAAACTAAACATCCCCATCCCCCGCAAACATCCAGACACCCGATACGAAGAACGTAAACAATTCCGCCACAAACGAGAACTCACAGAACGCACATGCCCAAACTGCCAAGCCAAAACACTCTCAGTCTTCAAAAAAGAGGACCCAGAAAGGATCCTCTGTGAAAAATGTTATTTAGAGAAAGCGTATTAGCCTTCAAAAAATTAATGATTGCTAATATCTCTAGAATCAGCAGTTTCATGACCATCAGACCCTATTGTTCCAGCAACAACGGGGGTTCTTCGCCCTGAAGACTCTCCAACATGAGTTCTAGAAAAAGTCGTCCCAGCAAGAACAACTTCCCGTCCATCCTCAGAATTCAAAAGTCCAGCTTCGTTCGAAGCCTCTTCCAAAGCAGTAGCTGTTATATCTCCCTCAGCAATAACCCTAGTAACTCCCCTCGTAGAATCTTCTATAACCTTTGCAACAACTTCCCCTCCAACTCTCAATTCATGAAAAGGAACAATTTCTTTTCCACTACCACCAGTAACCAATTCAACCTGAGGTTTCTCATCAGGCTTCGCAGGCAAACCTTGCCAATCTTTAGGGGCAGCAAACTCAACATGACCATCTCCCAATAGATTATCTAACGCTCTAGATCCCATAATAATTTGATTAATAATTTGGATATCTTTTTACGCCAAACTCGAGAAAAAGTCAATACGACCACCCCCTCCCATTGACCAAAACAAATAAAACTGCTATAAACCTCCCCTATGACACCAAAAGCACCACAACTCGAATTAATCCCCAGAGATGAGACTTCCATCGACGCTCTTTCCGAAACCATGAGAGTAATGGAAAGAATTCAGGGAGAAAGAGAAAATTTAAGAATAATCTTAGACGCTATTCTGAATAAATTAGAAGATATAGGGAAAGGATTACTTTGGAAAAAATCTAACAGATTAACATTTCGCGAAGACATAGAGGAAAAAGCAGGATTCACCCCAACATTATTATACAAAATCCCACAAAACGGCAAAATCCCCTTAATTATACTCACAAAAGATCCGTTACCAGTCCAAGCACCAAACGTAGAAGGACCAATCCCAATAACAATCCAAGATGGCAGAATAACAGGTCCATGCAAAAACGAAGTAAGGCAAATCAACGTAGACATGTCTGAAGCAGACAGACCCCTCTACGCACGAAACACTAATATGAGATTTTACCGCCTCCAAAGTATACTGATTGTAAAACCTGACTCAAAAGAACTCACCACCGAAGAACTTCTAAGTTTCTTGGCTTAACTCTGGCAGGCCCACCAGGATTCGAACCCGGACTTTTGGTTTTGGAGACCAACGTGCTAACCGTTAACACTATGGGCCTGTAAGCTTAAAATCAGTGAGAAATATAACTCAAACCTAGAAACTATTCCAGGCAAAGTTTAAACCTCTCGAATAGGATCATTCCCCATCTGGCGCTTAATCAACAAAGAAGAGCCTCTGTTTTTCCGAATTTGCCCCCTATATGTGTCTAAATCCCTGAAAAACCCTGCCTTATTATAACCAAACACAGCATCCGAAATTTCTCCATTATCAGACATCCAAACCCTATGTTTAAATTTCCCTTCTCCAAACTTATACACTCCGCCAGAAACCCCATACATCTTCGCCATCTCATTTGTTATTACAGCTATATCAACACAAGAAGTCCCCTTTTTACCACTAATCATATCAGCAATTTCAACCTTCCCACCTTGCAAAAACTTCAACCCAGAAACAATAGATCCACGATTTTTAGACCTAGCCCCTGCACGTTGCAACCAAAGACCTATAGCCATCATCGTCAGTGCTTCCTCACTCCAACCTCCTCCCAAAAGATAGCTAGCAAAATCCAAATACGCACCTCTCTTTTTAACAAAAGATTTCATAACCCCATCCAGTTTAGTAAGATCCCTCCTCTCCAACACAGCTCTTATCTTATCAACCTCTTCTTTCCACTCTACCATCTGTTCAGGAGTGGAACCCAAAACTTCGTAGTTTCGAACCCCATGAAGCCTCTCACTGTACAAAACCTCCCTAGCCTCATTACGAGTGTCATCTCGAGCTACAAAAATAGGCTCCAAAGGACTCGAATATTCGACCATTTCACCATCATCTCCAGTCTCTTCAAAATCCCACCCATCTAATTGTTTTTCTTCTTCAGTCATCTGTTAATTATACCACAAAAAAACCTGTCATTCCACACAACCAAACCATAAAAACTTCCTAATTCCCTTTCTTCGTATCTTTCCTTTTATGTTCCATATGCTTCCTGCATTTAGGACAGAATTTCTTCAATTCCTTAACGATTCTCTCGTTCTCTCTCTTGTTGTAGTAAGTAACATAATTCGCACGATTACAATCGCTACAAAACCATGTACAGTACTGACTTTTTCCTTTTGCCATCTAATAAAGATTATCTTTTAAACCTGGTCAATAAAGACCAGCAGGGGGTATTCTATACGAAACCCTTCAGAAGTCAAAGAAAAATCACCCTTCAACTTAAACCCCAGGCTCAGTGTCCTCCTCACACACCTCATCCGTCCCCGGCTGAGTAATCTCTTCTGGAGACGTAACATACTTAGCCACATCTCCAAGTTCAGACTGCTCAACCTCCAAAAAAACACCATGAGGCAACGAATTTCTAATCTGGTTAATCATCATTCCTGCACACGTATCTGCGTTCGTTTTTTTATTAAAAGACATAAGCGGAAACTCCTGATTATAAAAACCTCCCACCTGATAAGTTTCAATAAGCCCCTCATGTTTTTTCCCCTCATGTTTTTTCCCCTCATCCTTCAAACCAAAACGAGCTTCAATATACGCCTCTGTCCCACTAGGAACCACAACTTTAAACTTAACAACAACAGGAATTAAGACCCCATCAATAACAAGATTGCCATTCTTTTCAAATCTCGAAATTCTAGATTCAACAAAACCATCATCAAGAGCAGAAACATCTACCAACAAATCTGCCTCCCCAGTCCCATCATCAAATTTAACATTAAAAAACGTAGCCGGCTCAAAAGCTTGCCCTCGACGTCTAGGAGAAGCATCTACATCATGCCCCTCTCCCTTCGGAGTAACGGCAAGAGTCTCTTCAAACAAGGGACCAGCAGAATCCAAACTACTATTTCGCTCAACACGAACAGGTCCTTTCAAATTCCCTCTTAACAAAGAAACGTACCCCTTCCCATCTCCATAAAAATAAGCCTCACTATCTTGAACATGCGCATGAGGCGGCACAATTTTAGCACTAACTATACCAACCTGAATGATTCTCTTCCTAGATAGATCTAGTATATCAACTATAGAAGCAGGCAACACGTCAGGAGAAACATCAGCAACCTCAACCCCATCAAAACTAGGATGTGGCCGAAATTCAGCGACCTCCTTTGCCGCATCCAACACTCCCTTTTCATCATCCGTTATTTCGATTTTTCTATATATTGGCATAATAAATTTTAATCACAATCAGGGATTACAGTATCCCCAAACTCTCCATCCTCATCAGGTTGGAGCTCCTCATCTTTTTTAAAATTCAAATTAAATCCCAAAGCCTGAAATCCAGCACAAATTACAGCCCAAACTTTCAACACAGATTCCTTTTTACATTGCCAGGGATTATTCCCTCCAACTTTAACAGTAACACGTGTTCCATATTGGTATTTCGCAGTCCTCCTAGGAGGATTTTCACATTTCCCTAAATCAGAAGGAAACAAAGAAATATCAGCAGAAAGATTAAATGCCGCCTCAGCTTGCTCCTCAGTCAACCCACCCAAATTCTTAAAAATAAGCCAACCAAAAGTAGTACATTCTCTAAGAACAAGGGAGTCAGGTCTCCTTTCATCATAAGGCTTCAATTCATCAACACCACACAAGTACTCCCATGAACTCCTTTTGGATTGAGAAAAGGCCTGCATTAAAACCTTCATAGCCTCCTTCTTTGCAACTCTCTGTTTCAACGCAGAATAAATCAAAACCTGAATCTCCAATTGAACATCCCTACCATCAATCTCTCCCTCAACATACATATCATCACAAGTGAAATGATTCCTAACAGAAGAAGCTCCGGTGGCCATCACATTTCGTTGCCGCTGCTCTTCAGCAGCCAAAACAACTGACTTCCAACGAAGATCATCAGGATCCGAACTCAAGATCTTCTTAAGCCTTTCCATTCTCTCTGGTGGAGTACCCATAAACTCAACCGTCTCTTGTGCC
>CAZBZZ010000068.1:0-6402 GCA_964496555.1 uncultured Candidatus Peribacteria bacterium | reverse complement strand
CGCAAAACCAATCGACTACGACGTCCTTCCAACCATAAGAGAATACTTCGACTTCAGCGCATACGCAGCACTCGCACTCATTGCAGTATTCGCACTCGGGAAGATGTACAACCTAAAATCAACCTTCAAATTCAGCAAAGAGATTCAAAAAGTAATCCTACTAGGGATAGTTTGGACAATGTTAATAATCACCTATTTCTTCTTCACACGCTCATTCCCATTCTCAAGACTAGGAATGATATACAGTTGGGCAATAGCAATCCTCTTCGTCATCCTAGGAAGAGCCATTATAAAAATCATTCAAAGAATCACACTCAAACTTAAAATCGGACAAAGACGCGTCCTTTTCATAGGAAACAATGAAGTCACAAACCAACTCATAAAAAAACTATCAAAAAACCCAAGCTACCGAATCCTAGGAGTAATAGCCCGAGGCTCAGTCCCAGTAGGCAAATTCAAAATCATAGGAGGCATATCTCAACTCGAATACATTTCAAAACGCCGCAAAGTAGAAGAGATCATACAAACACATTCAAACATTTCAGAAACACGTTCAAAAGATATATTGAAATTCTGTGACGAACATCACATCGAATACAGCTTCGTCCCAGACCTAATGGAGGTTCAACGCACAAACATCGAGCTCCAAACAATAGGAGCAATCCCCCTCATCACCCTCCGGAAAACATCTCTCGACGGCTGGGGCAAAGTTGCAAAAAGAATAATGGACATCCTTGGATCAACCCTAGGACTAATACTCCTATCACCCATCCTTCTCATCACCGCAATTGCAATAAAACTAGAATCAAAAGGCCCAGTTCTCTTCTCACGCCTCGACGATGGAACTCCAGTAAAAAGAGTCGGACAACACGGCCACCTATTCCATTTCTACAAATTTCGCTCAATGCGCGACAAGACCCATCATATGAGATATTCAGACGAGCTTGCAGCACAAAACATCCGCAAAGACAGCCCCTTAGTCAAAATAAAAGATGACCCCCGAGTAACACGCGTTGGCCGATTCATAAGAAAATGCTCAATCGACGAACTCCCTCAACTCTGGAACGTCCTCATCGGAAACATGAGCCTAGTCGGTCCTCGCCCTCATCTTCCAGAAGAAGTTGCAAAATACAAAGGGCATCACAAATTCGTCCTCACAATCAAACCAGGAATCACCGGCCTCCCCCAAACTTCAGGCCGCTCAGACCTAGACTTCGAAACAGAAGCAAAACTCGATCGCTTCTATATCGAAAACTGGTCAATCTGGTTCGACATCAAATTAGTCTTCAAGACAATCGGAACTCTATTGAAAGGGTATAAGGAATAGTGGTAGAATTTTCGCCGTACAATTCAAACACATGACCATCTTTAAATATGCTCCAAAATGCAATTAACAAACTCCTCGGAGACAAAAACGAGAAGATCCTGAAGAAACTCTACCCCATTGTTGAACAAGTAAACGAAATAGAAGAAAAGTACCAACAAGAGATCAAAACTGACAAAGACGTCCTCAAAAAAACCGAAGAATTCAAGCACAGACTCAAAGAAGGAGAAACTGTAGACGACTTGCTTCCAGAATCTTTTGCATTGGTAAAAACCGCATGTCGCCACCTCGTCGGCCACAAATGGAAAGTCCGTGACAACGAGACCGAATGGAACATGATTCCATATGACGTCCAAATCCTAGGAGGAATCGTCCTCCACCAGGGAAACATTTCAGAGATGAAAACAGGTGAAGGAAAAACACTCGTCTGCACCATGGCCATGTACTTGAACGCATTAGAAGGCAAGGGAGCATTCCTCGTAACAGTGAACGACTACCTAGCTACACGTGATTCAGAATGGATGGGAGGATTATACAAATATCTCGGCCTCACAGTCGGAAACGTACATCATGGCCAAAGCAAAGAAGAAAAAAAGGAAGCATATGCATGCGACATAACATATGGAACAAACAACGAATTCGGATTCGATTATTTGCGTGACAACATGGTCACTGACCCAGAAGAAATCGTTCAGAAAGAACTTCACTATTGTATCGTCGACGAAGTCGACTCAATTTTGATAGATGAAGCCCGAACACCTTTGATCATCTCAGCACCGGCAGAAGAATCAACAGCAAAATACCAACAATACTCTCGCCTCGTAACTCAACTCACCGAAGAAAGCCATTATGAAATAGACGAGAAAATGAAAACAGCAACTCTCACAGATGAAGGAATTAAAAAGATGGAACAACTCCTAGGAATCGACAACATTTATACTGAAGCAGGCTTCGCAGAAGTGCACCACTTAGAACAAGCCCTCCGAGGAATGACTTGCTACAAAAAAGACATCGACTACTTAATAAAAGAAGATGAAATTCTGATCATCGACGAATTCACAGGCCGCCTAATGCCAGGACGTCGCTACTCTCACGGCCTCCACCAAGCAATCGAAGCAAAAGAAAATGTCGAAGTAAAACGCGAATCAAAAACACTAGCAACAATCACATTCCAGAACTACTTCCGAATGTTCAACAAACTAGCTGGAATGACCGGTACAGCAAAAACTGAAGAAGAAGAATTTTATCAAATATACGGACTCGACGTAATAATCATCCCTACAAACAGACCTATCAGACGTGATGACAAAGGCGACGTAATATACAAAACTAGAGAAGGGAAATACCTTTCGGCTGCCAGAAAAATCAAAGAACTTCACGAAAAAGGACAACCAGTCCTAGTCGGAACAATCTCAGTAGAGAAATCCGAAATAATGAACAAGCTCTTAGCAAAACTAGGAGTCCCACACAACGTACTCAACGCAAAGAATCATGAAAGAGAAGCAGACATAGTAAAAAACGCCGGCCGCAAAGGAGCAGTAACAATCGCAACAAACATGGCAGGTCGTGGTACAGATATCAAAATCGATGACGAAGTCAAAGAACTAGGAGGACTCTTCGTCCTAGGAACTGAACGACACGAATCACGACGAATCGACAACCAGCTCAGAGGACGATCAGGACGTCAAGGAGACCCTGGAACAAGCCAATTCTTCGTATCTATGCAAGATGACTTGATGCGCCTATTCGGTGGAGAAAAAATCCAAAGAATGATGGAACTTCTGAAAGTTCCTGAAGACATGCCGGTCGAAAACAAAATGCTAAGTAACTCAATTGAAAGCGCACAAAAAAAAGTTGAAGGCCACCACTTCGATGTCAGAAAACACGTCCTCCAATACGACGACGTCATGAACGTACACAGAGAAATAGTATACAAACGCAGACGCAAATTCCTAGAAAGCGAAGACCTCAAGGAAGACATTTTGCAAATGATGGATGAAGAAACAGAAGCAATCTCATTGAATCACACCGCGGGCCGCGACAAAAAAGACTGGGACCTAGATCAAATCACAGAAGCCCTAAGAGCAATGACCGGATCATCCCCTTCAGAACTAGAAGCATCAAAAGACGAACACGAAGTCGTAATAAAAACTCAAGAATTCCTTAAAGAGGAATATGACAAACTAGAAAAATCACTACCAGAACCTGAAGCAATGAGAAAAGTAGAAAAAAGCGTTTTCCTGCGAGCAAATGACGTTTTGTGGATGGAACACATAGATGACATGCAAACCCTCCGCGAAAGCGTCTCAATGCGAGGATACGGACAAAGAGATCCCGTCACCGAATACAAATCAGAAGGATACATGAAATTCGAAGAAATGGTCGCAATGATCAGATCAAACACGGTAAACACTCTCTTCAAAATAGATTTAGCAAAAGTAGCACCACAAGAAATGCTCGCACGATCAGAAGTTAAGAACATTCAAACAAACGAAGATGAAGTAGAAGGAACAATCACAGGCTCAAATCCAGCTATCGCAAAACAAGCAAAACCAGCTCAACCAGTCACTCACGTGACAGTGAGCTCTGATTCAACAGATTCAGACAAACCCACAACTCCAACTCAAAAAGTCGGCCGCAACGAACCATGCCCATGTGGAAGCGGAAAGAAATACAAGAAATGTTGTGGCGCAAACACATAATTTAAAAAATGCACAAAATCCTAACATCAACATTAATAATCACGATATTAGCGTCGGTATGTGGCTCAGACTGCGGAAAAGAGGGAGACCGAATAAGAGCAGCCGACATGCCAGAAACTTGCTGTTCAGGACTAGAGAGTTTAGAAGGCGGAAACCTGGACAAAAAGGGGGAATGCAGAAAGATCCCCCCACCAGGGGGCGTATCGATATGCTCAAACTGCGGAGACGGGATCTGCAATAAAGACACTCTAGAAGATAAATGTAATTGTCCTAAAGATTGCAAATCTAATTCAGATAATTTTAATCCTTTCCTATGAAAAAACTACTCCTACTCATCCTTTCAGCAACCCTCCTCACCACAGCATGCGGAACACCAAAAGAAGAAGGCCGCTACTACCACCCAGAAAAAGACTTCTCAATCGAACTTCCAGCAGAATGGGAAACACAAGAAGGATTCATGGGAACTGATCTAGTCGGACTAAGTAAATTAACAAGCCCAGAAGACATCTTCGCCGAAAACATAACTCTAATAGGGGTAGAACTTCCAGCAGTCATGGATCTCACCCTCGACCAATACTTTGACATGAACATGTCAGCAACAGGCGCTGTCCTTCAAAACTATGAACTCATCGAAACAGACCTCACAACAATAAACGAAATCGAAACCAAATGGGGACAATACACATACGAAATGAGCGGAATCAAAGTCAAAGCAATTGCATACCTATTCAAAGATGAAAAAATGGGATACATGATCAACTTCGCTTCAACAGCGGAAGAGTTCACAGATCACATTGCTCTATTCGAAGAAATAGCACATACGTTTAGGATTGAGTCCTAGGCTTCCATCTAAACTGCAGCCAAAGCTCTCTGTACATGCTCAACAGCTAATTTCCTCATACCATAAACCTTATCAGTATCAGCTTCATTGTAGAACACTCCCCTGTCCATATTGCTAAACATAGCTAGTCCCAATGAACGCCCCTGCTCACGGACAGAGTCAACACCAGGAACATCCTCCAGGTCAGGAACAACTTTAGCTTCTAAACGATCTAAAACAGTATCGTCAGTACCATCCCCAATTTCAGAATACAGAACTTGATCAATCAGATCAGTCACATGCCCCCTCAAAGAATCAAGTGGATTGGCAAGACCAATATTCTTCCAATAATCAGCAGTATCATAAGTATTATTCCTAGAAAGATCAGCAAAATAAGTATTATACTCAGATACAAAAGCATCCGAATCATTCAATAAAACATCCAAAACAAAATTTCTGAAAGCCTCGCGAAGAACATTCAAATCAACAATATCTTCAGCAATTTCACGAGTAATTTTAGCTACCCGTTCCTTCTCATCAAATGAAATAACCTTTTTCCCGGAACCATGTAACATTTGATTTAAATTCACAAAAAACGCTTCTTCATCAGGAGTAATTTCAGAAGCATTTATAGTTATATCCCCATCCTGCTCCTTCGCCCAAGCAACTGCTTCATCAAAAGGCATATTAGCAAACACCGATACATCTGCATTAAACTTAGGTAACGCAGCTATTTTCGCCTTAGTCTCAAATCCAGGGAATTCGATTTTATCCATAACAAATTTAGTTTAAATAACAGAAGGCCACACTATAAGGCTTTCCCGAGGAAAGTCAACCCTGGAAGTCCTCAAATAAACAAAAATTTGCAATCCCCCCCCAAAATCCTTAAACTACAATCCTGTTCAACAAACAATTCCCACATGAACGCACACCGAATAGAGGTAAAAACAGTAGCGAATGACATGCGCTCTTTAGTGCAACTCAACAAAATAAAGAGATTAGGATTCGCAGACAAAGTAAAAGAATGCAAATTAATAGAGGTCTACACCATTGAAAAACACCTCAAGCAAGACCAATTAGAATCAATTGCAGATGCACTCTGCAATCCAGTTTCACAAACCTACAAAATCGACGGACACGAAACAGAGACAGAATTCGATTGGGCCCTTGAAATAGGATTCCTGCCAGGAGTGACAGACAACGTAGGAACAACAACTAGAGAAACCGTAGAAGACGTTTTGAAAAACAAATTCGACTTGGACAAAGAAGGGGTATTCACATCAAACCTACTCCTAATAAAAGCACCAACCCTCACAGAAGAAGACGCAAAAAAAATCGCAAACGCATTACACAACCCATTAATAGAACGTGCTCACATAAAATCACACGAACGCTTCGCATCAGATAACGGAATGGGAGTAACAGTCCCTCGCGTACACCTTCAACAAGAGCAAAAAGCAGATGTAGTAGACATTCTCTCAATGTCAGAAGAAGAACTCTTGGAGCTTGGGAAAAAGGGAATCAAAGACAAAGATGGAACTTTTCGAGGACCATTG
>CAZBZZ010000067.1:5647-6570 GCA_964496555.1 uncultured Candidatus Peribacteria bacterium | reverse complement strand
ATTAAGTCACAGATTCAATATATCCTGGGTCGGTTCTTGGTGAAATTACCTGATGGTTGCGATGAGAAGGAGGTTGTGAGGGCTGTGAGTTGTATCCCTGGAATTGTTAATTTTCTCATAACTTATCGGGTTGACTTGGACTTTGATAAGATTTCTGATGTTTTGTTGAAATTTTTGCCTCGTGATTTGATCGCCGATGAGGGATATGAGACTTTTTGTGTTCGAGTTAAGAGGTCTCAGGAAAAGATGCCTTTCGAAAGGATGCAGTCTGAGAGGGAGCTTGGGGCGGTTCTTTTGAAGGCCGATATTGGATTGAGGGTTAAAATGAAGGATCCGGATTTTCAGGTTGATGTGGAGTGTTTTGGTGATAAGGCTTATGTGGGGTTTGGTAAATATGATGGAGTAGGTGGGCTTCCTGTTGGGAGTGGTGGAAGGGTTTTGTGTTTGCTTTCTTCTGGCTTCGACTCCCCTGTTGCGGCTTTTAGCATGATGAGGAGAGGGGCCAAGGTTGATTTTGTTCATTTTTCAGGGCAACCATATTCGAAAAAAGATGAGGAAGAACAGGTGAAAAAAATAGCGAAGATTCTTGCGGGATATCAGAGTGGGTCAAAATTGTTTATTGTTCCTTTTGGTGAAATTCAAAAAAAGATTTCAACTAATTTGGATTATCCTGCGAAATTCAGGGTTCTTTTGTATAGAAGGCTTATGTTTAAGATTGCTGAAAGGATTTCTAGATATGGGAAAGCGAAAGCTTTGGTTACTGGTGAGAGCTTTGGACAGGTGGCGTCGCAAACTCTGAATAATATGGCTGTAGTGGATCAGGTGACGAATATGCTTGTTTTTAGGCCGTTGATAGGGATGGACAAGACGGAAATTATTGATAAGTCGCGAGTTATAGGAACTCATGATATTTCTGCACTTGC
>CAZBZZ010000067.1:0-5637 GCA_964496555.1 uncultured Candidatus Peribacteria bacterium | reverse complement strand
ACTGATACTTGTTCGCTTTTCATGCCTGGAAGTCCTGAAATTTCTGGTAAGTTGCATGAAATTCTTGAGGCAGAAGAGAAGGTGGATTTCGATGGTTTTGTAGAGGAGGCTTTTGATGCAAGGGATATTGTTAAGTTTTAGTTGACTGAAGGTGTAGCTTTTTATAAGATTATCTCCTTAAGTTTTTTTGCTATGGGTGGAGACATTCAAGAGGTAGGGGTTCTAGATAGGCTAGATGATCATGAATTAAATCTTTGTTGTGAAGATATTGCTGGTGTTCTTGAGAATTGCATTGAGGCATGTGATTATGCTCCTTTGAAAGAGGTTATGACTGCGACACGGGAGCGTCTTGATGAGATTGTTTCTGAAGCTATGGAAAATCAAGTTGGTAAGATAAGTCCTATTGATTTGGGTAGAGACTTGTCTGTTTCTTTTGGTATGCGTTGGATGGATAAAGATGATAATGATGCAGAGTCTGGTGAGGAGATTAGGACTCTTAGAGGGTTTTTGGTTAACTTTATTAGAAAGGGATTAAGGAATTCTATTAAAAAAGTGGTGAAAGTTGAAAATGTTAGTACTTTGTCTCCTTGGCTTATGGACTTCTTGTATGCTTTTTCTGCTAGATATGTTGGATCACCTACTTTGAAGAAAAATGTTGATGATTATAAGAAAAAACACCCTGGATGGGGAGCTACTTTTGCATTGGAATTGGAAAATGCTCCTAGTCCTAGAGTAGCCTATGATAATAGGAGGAGGATTAAGGAGTCAATTATTGAATTAAGTTCAATTTACAAAGAGGATCCGGATGGTTTCCCTGCTCCATTCCCTCAAGTTTCAGTAAAAATCTCTGGTTGGTCTTCTAATAGATTTGATGGAGTCTCTGATGATTCTACTAAGATCTTTGATTGTGATAGGGCAATGGAAGGTCTTCGTGAAATTTTGGATGTTGCCAAGAACCATGGTGTTTTTGTTATGATTGACTTGGAAAGATTTTGGAATAGGGATGCAACTGAAGAGATGTTTGATACGTTGGTTTCTGAGGACCCTGATCTTTATGATACTGCTGGACTGGTTATTCAAACCTACTTGTCTTCTTCTTTTGAAAAGACTATGGACTTGATAGAAAATGCAAAAAAAAGAGGGAAGAAATTTAAAAAATTAAGGATTGTTAAAGGGGCTTATCATAGTTTAGAGCAACAGGAGGAGGAAGTTGATAATGATATTGTTTTTGCTGAGCAGGATGGCACTGATCAAAATTATCTTGATGTCGTTGAGTATCTGTTTGAGAATGAAGATTCTTGGGAGACTTTGGGGGTAGCTACTATGAATAAAGATACTATGGTCGATGTTTTGGCTTTGATGATTCAGTATAATATTTCTCCCGATAGAATTGAATGTCAACAGCTCAAAGGTATGATGGATCCGTTGGGGTGGGCTATGAATGACCTGAAAGTGGCTAAGCCATTTAAATATGTTCCTTGGGGAAGGTCGGACGAAACTGCTCTTTATGGGAATCGGCGTTTGGTAGAGAGTCCCGAGCAATTTGAAATGATGAAAAACATGATTGGTGGACCTATTCGATTGATTACAAAAGTTTTTGGAGCGAAGATAAAAGGACTTCTAAAAAGGTTCTCATCTTAATCTCTTCTGTCTTAGTTTTTTATTATACGAGATCGCAAACCTATGGGCTTCGTCTCGGGCTCTTTGAATTAGCTTTAGTACTGGGCTTGATCTGTCTAGCTTGATTGAAGTTTTTGATTTTGTTGTGAAAAGCTCTTCTTCTTTTTTTGCGATTGAGATTAGAGGGAGGCCTATTCCGAGTTTTTTGAGAACTTTTTGGGCTGTTGAGAGTTGACCCTTTCCCCCGTCGATTACGATGAGGTTTGGGATTTTACTGAAGGATTTGTCTTCTTTGAATGATTTTTTCTCAGCTGCGTACCACACTGTGTTTCCAGATGTGTCTTTGCATCTGAGGCATTTTGCTTTGAGGTCTTTTGGAAGGGTTTTTATCGGGGTAAACCCTATTTTCTCGTAATAGAGTGTTAGTTCTTTTTTGCACGCTATATATATTCTTTTTGATTTGGTTTTATTTATGGTTTGTTTGATAAGTTTGTGGCCGAGTTTTTTTCCCCGGTGTTTTGGATCTATGAAAAGTCCGCTTATTTCTGCTATGTTTTCGCTGATTTCTAGTAGGTTGATTGTTCCTGCTACTTTTCCTTTCTTGGTTTCTAGGTAGAAATGAGATTGTTTGTCGAAGTCTTCTGTGACGAGGGATTCTTTTGTCAGTAGTTCGCGAATTTCTTCATTTTTCTTTTTGGTCGATTTCTTGAATTGGAAATCTTTAGCTAAGATTTTCTTTGCGATTCTAGTGAAGCGTCTGGTGAGGACTTCTTCCAGAGCTTTGTAGTCATCGGGCTTGTCGGTCAAGGTTTTTATCTTGAATTTCCTGTACATATCTTTGGCTGGGGCTCCTTTTTCGAAGACAACCATTGATCCGACCGTATCCGTACCAGATAGGTGTGAGATGTCGTAGCATTCTATTCGGGTTGGATCGGTCTTGAGTTTGAGGAGTTTCTTAATTTCCTTGAGGATTTCATCTTTGTCCTCCCCTTTCTCCTGCCAGCTTGTGGTATTTCTGTCTGCGTATATTTTGGCGTTCTTTTGGGACATGTTAAGAAGTTTGTTTTTTTCTCCTATTTTTGGGATGAGGATTTTTACTTTGTTTCCTTTTTCAGTTGAGATAAATGTTTCTAGTTCTTTCTTTGCTGATGGTTTGTGAGGGAGGAGAATTTCCTTTGGAATATTCCTTGTTTTCTCGTAGTACTGAATGAGGAATGATTCCAGTAGTTCTTCTTTTGAAGACTCGTCTTCATCTGTTACTGACTGGGCTTGAAGTATGAAGTTTTCTTGGTTTATTAGTTTGCCGTCTCTGATCTGGAATAAGTTGAAGAAGGCTTTGTTTTGGGCGATTGTGTAGTTGAAGATGTCGGTGTCTTTCCTGTTTGGGTCTGATATCTTTTGCCTTTCGATTGTTTCTTCGATGTTGTTTATCCTATCTCTTAGTTTTGCTGCGTTCTCGAAATCTTTTTCCGCGGCTAGTTGTGCCATCTTTTCGTAGAGGCTTTTTACGATTTCTTCGTGGTGGCCTTCTAGGAATCTTTTAACGTTGCGGATTATTTCTGCGTATTCTTCTTTTGTGCAGTTTGAGATGCAGGGGGCGCAGCAGCGTTTGATGTAGTGGTCGAGGCATGGGAATTTGATTGTTTTGCGGGTGACTTGGGCTTTGGTGTCGCTGATAGCTTCTATATCTAGGGAGCAGTGTCGGAATGGAAAAATCTTCTTTAAAGTTTTGAAGGTTTTTTCGACTTTATGTTTTGCTGTTTTTGGGCCGTAGTATGTTGCGCGTTTGTCGTCGATTTTTCGGACGACTTGTATTCTGGGGAAATCCTCATATTCTGTTATTTTTATGTATACGTAGTTTTTGTCGTCTTTTAGTAGGACGTTGTATTTTGGGTGGAGTTTCTTTATCAGGTTTAACTCGAGGATTAGGGCTTCGAGTTCTGTGTCGACGACTGTGTACTCCAAATCGACAGTATTTTCTAGGAGTTTCTCTGTTCTTTTGGATACGGTTTTGCTTTTTTGGAAATACTGGGCGGTCCTTTTCTTTAAATCTTTTGCCTTTCCTACATAAAGCACTTACCCCTCTTTATCCATAATCTTGTAGATTCCGGGTTTATTGGGAATGTTTTTCAAAACCTTGCTGATTTTTTCTTTTGGATCTTTTGGCATCAAATGTAGTATATTTTATTTAATGGAGAAAATCGAAGACAAATTGTGGGAAAGGGTAGAAAAGTATAGATGGGTTTTTGGGATAGTTCCTTTTGTGAAGATGGTTGCTGTTTGTAACAACCTGAGTTTTGGGGTTGCAGATGAGAAAAGTGATATAGATATTTTTATTGTGACTCGGAAGGATCGGGTTTTTGTTGTGTGGGCTTTTATGAATTTTTTGATGAAGATGTTGGGGATAAGGACTTATGGCGAAGACATTGCTGGGAAGTTTTGTTTGAGTTTCATGGTTGATGAAAAATCTATGAGACTTTCCAGGATGGCTCTGAAGAATGATATTTATCTGGCTTATTGGATTCATAAATTGCTTCCTATTTTGGATAGGGGTTGTCTTGCTAGATTTGAATCTAAGAATAATTGGATTTCTTCTTATATGGGTATATCCCCTCTTAGGCTTGATCAGGGGCACTTGAAAGCTTCGTCTGTTTTGCAGAATATTGTTAGAGGGTTTTTAGGAATATTTTTCATTGGGCCTTTGGGGTCCTTGTTTGAATGGATCTCTAGGAAATTTGCGGTAAAAGGGCTGAGGACTAGGCCTGGGGTAAGGGTTGGTCATAGGATGATTAAATTACATGAAGATGACAAAAGGATGAAATTTAGAGATGCTTATTCTTACAAAAATGGATTTGAAGAGGATTCTTTTTTATCTGTTATTCAGGGCTTTCGCGGAAAGTAATTGAGACTGGCGTTCCGTTGAATCCGAATTCCTTTCTGAGTTCGTTTTCTATATATCTTCTATATGAGAAGTGGAGATGTTTTGCGTTTTTGAAGAAGATTGTGAATTTTGGTGGGTTTTCCCCTGTTTGGTTTCCGTACAGTAACTTTGATTTGAATCTTCCTGTTGCAGATGGAAGGTGTTTCATTACTGTTTTTTGGAGGAACTTGTTGAGTTTTGGAGTTGGGATTTTGGTGTGTCTTGTTTCGTAGATTTCTATTGCTAGGTCGAGTAGTTGGTTCGTGTTTTTCTTGTTTTTGGCTGAAATGAAAATGACTGGTGCCCATGGCAAGAAATCACATTTTCTATAGATAGTTCTTAGTATTTTGTTTTTGTCCTCTCCTTCTGTTAAGTCGGATTTGTTTATTGCTAAAATTATTCCGTTTTTTTCTTTTAAAGCGAATTCTATTATGTGCAGGTCTTGTGAGGTCACTGGTTCAGTTGCATCCATCAATATTACAGATATATCTGATCTTTCTATTGCGTCTTTGCATCGAATTATGCTGAATTTTTCTATTCCTCTTTCTATCTTTCCTCTTCTTCTGATTCCTGCTGTGTCTATCACTGTTATTGAGCTGTCTTTGTAATTGATGTCTATGTCTGTTGCGTCTCTTGTGGTCCCTGGAATGTCAGAGACTATTACTCTATCTTCTCCTAGCAAACTGTTCATAAGAGAGGACTTTCCTACGTTTGGTCGCCCAAGGAATGAAACTTTTATCTGTCCTTCTTTTTCTTCTGTTTTTTTAGCTTTTGATTTCTTTCGGGATTTTTTTATTTTCAATTCTTTAAGTTTGTCCTGGATTTCTCCTAGCAATATATCTACTCCTACTTTGTGGATCGCTGAGACCTGAACTGGTTCTCCGAACCCGAGTTCGTAGATGTTGTAGATGTTTTCTTCTATGTTTGGGTGGTCGCATTTGTTTGCGACTAATATTACACGTTTTTTTGATCTTCTAAGGATGCTTGCTACTGCAAAATCGTCTGCGGTCAATGACTGGATTGTATCTATTACGAACAAAATCACGTCAGCCTTTTCTATCGCTACTTGAGCTTGCTTCTCTACATCTGCTTCTATG
>CAZBZZ010000066.1:0-6644 GCA_964496555.1 uncultured Candidatus Peribacteria bacterium | reverse complement strand
GGATGTCGACTTTTTCTGGGGCGTCTACCATCATGAGTATGCTTGATACTCCAAATAAAGATTCAAGGAATATGAAAAAGATTGGGCCGCCTGCTATGTAACCGAGGATTGAATATGCGAGCATGGTGAAACCTCCTATTGCGAAGAGCCAGTTTTTGATTGATTTAATGTTGTGGGTTGGGCGTTTTGGTTCTGGCCAGGCTGCTCCTGTGATTAGGATTAGAGAGCCTATTAGGCCTGTGAGGAATGTGGGTGTCATGTGGGGAGGTTATCGATATAGATCTTCGTATTCGAAGACTTGATCATTTATCACGCTACAGGCTTTTGAGTCATCGGTTTCGTTTTCGAAAAATTCACCTACTTCCCAACCGCATCCAAGGGGATCCCAGACTAGGGTGTAGTTTTCTGTCTTTTTTAGAGTTCTGAAGCTTCCGATCTCTTCACATTTGTTTTCATATTCGCTTGGGACTTGGTAAATGGTAACTGAGAATTGTTCAACGCCTTCGAACAAGGATAGTTTTTTTACCTCAGCTAAATTTGATAAATTTACTTTTCTACATTCATGCAAAGAGTCTATTTCTTCTTGAGTTACTGTTTTGTATAGAGAAAGGTCTTCGATTTTTTGAGGGATTGTGAGTTCTGTTGGTTCCTCTGTAAAGCATTTTACAATTGGTGGTGCTTTTTCCAGAATATTACATTCTTCTGATGAATCACAAAGATCGCATGGGTTGTCTGGACATGTTATAAGTTCTCCTTCGAACTCGCATTTTTCGGGCAGAGGAACACAGGCGGTGAGGAGAAGGATTGGGATGAGGAGGATGAATTTTTTCATGGGGTGGGGGTTAGTTAAAGCACATAGGCCAGTATACAACAAACTGTGATCGTGATGCTAGAAAGGTGCCACATTGAGTGGTTGAAATCGTAGTTTGATTTTTGGGCGCGCATCCAGAAGTAGAATGAAGCTACGAGTGCGAGGAGTGCTATATGGAAGTATGGGAATTTGAAGCTAGAGAGATATACGTAATATAAGTTTGTTGAGATTAGGGTTGTTGAGAGAATAACGTCTAGGACTAGGAATCTTTTTTCTTTGTTGAGGTGGTATAGGAGGGCTGAGATTATGCTGAGTGTTATGATTGCACTATATATGTAAAGGCCTTCCACTAAAGTCAGTATGAGTGGGATGATGAAGAAAAGTTCTGTTATTATTTTGAGGGGCATGGGGTTGGGTGTTTTAGCTTGCCATAGATCTTAGGCCTTGGCTGACTGCTCGGTTTCCTGCAATTTCTTGACACTCATCGGCTTCGCAACATCTGACAATCATGTGGCTAAATTCTGCTTGAAGACTTGATGGACTTGCACAGCTAGATTCTCCTAAACAATCCTCTCTTTGGTGTGCTGCTTTAGGTTGGAACGATAATATTCCTGCCACTTCAAGTTCACTGTCTGATAGTGTCTGTGATACTTGTTCAGCTATATCTACATTTACTGTTATTATTGTTATATCTCTCTCTGGATCATAAATTATTTCGCTTTGTTGGTTAGCTACTCCTAACAGGTGTTCTGCTCTTTTTATATGGTCGCCTTGTAGGATTACGTCTGCTTTTGAAGATTCATTAACTGTCATATATTTATGGTTAACTTTAGATGGGGTGTGATTGTATAACTTCCTATTTGTTTGTTCAAGTATTACTTGTTGCGAAGCAATAGGTCTAAATCCTATTAATTTCTGTGACTGTGCGAATGAAAAACGTTTCCCCAACGTTGTTGTAGAAGTCTGGATCTTATTGAATGAATGACCTTTTTGGGTGAACGGATGCGGTTTCCTTGTGCTGGGATTTGAATATCCTCTACGCGAGGATATCTGATTTTTGTGGTGGTGGGTTTAGGGTTGTATTCGATGTAACCCTTAATTGGGTACATCAATTATTTCAATTCTAAAATGGCGGAGAGTCGTGGACGATGTTCGAACTCTCATTCAGAAACATCATACAGAATTTAACTTATTTGCAAAAACTGTTTTGCTAAATAAAACCTAGTTGGTTTTTTTCGCGTTTTCAGCTTTAGAAGTGGTTTTTGTTTTGAATTTGAATAATTCCCAAAGAGGAATCTTGAAACCATTAGCTAACTTTTCAGATGTATCCAAACCAACATTGGGCGGATTTTTGCCTTCTATTCTTTGAATGTACTTAAGACTTATGTGCGATAACTGAGCTAACTCTTCTTGAGTCAACTTATGTTGAGCGCGAAGAGTCCGTACCTGTTGTCCAAATTGATGTATGGTAGTTTCTTTCACGCGTTTATTCTCCCTGCTACACCTTCTATTGAGAACCAATGATCGTTGGTGTATTATCGCGGGTGTAATTTCGTAATGCGAAAACACAAACACCTAATGAAAATTGCAATATGCCTTCTTTTCACTTTAAGGGAAAATCTTTCCTTCAGAACTACCATCATGCTGTAAAATTTCATAAGCTCAAGGCTTCAAAGAACAAGGGAACGAGCAAACCCCCATCACTAAACGATAATTTGCTTATTCAAGGAGACAATCTAAAAGCCCTTAAAGCTCTATTGCCTACACATGCTGGGAAGGTTAAGTGCATTTATATCGACCCTCCTTATAATACGGGGAATGAAAGTTGGATTTACAATGACAATGTAGCTTCTCCCATGATTCAGGAATGGATTGGAAAAGCTGTAGGGTTTGATGACCTTACTCGTCACGACAAATGGTGCTGCATGATGTACCCAAGACTTGTACTGCTCCGAGAGCTTTTGAAAGAGGATGGTGTTATTTTTATAAGCATAGATGACAATGAAATCCATCGGTTAAGAATGATGATGGATGAGATTTTTGGTGATGAAAATTTCATCACGGAAGTTATCGCACAATTGAACCCTCGCGGCAGAACTTTAGATCGATTTTTTGCAAAAACCCATGAGTATGTCCTCGTATACGCGAAGGATTCAACGAATGAAAACTCGATTAACTGGCTCACGAAAACTGATAAAGCTGTGAAAGAATACAATAAAAAAGATGAAAGAGGTCTATATCGAGAGTTAGGGTTGCGTAACAGAAACCCTGTTTTCAGTAGGGATAATCGTCCAAACCTTTATTACCCCTTGTATGCTGAGCCTGCAACGGGAAATGTGAGTCTGAAACAAGACAAAAAACATAGCGTTGAGGTGTTACCCAGAAATTCAAAAGGGAAAGATGGTTGTTGGACTTGGGGAAAGGAAAAAGTAAAAAAAGAAAGTAATTTGTTAATTGCAAATACGACGCGTGAAGGAGAATGGCGAATTTTTAGGAAAGATTACTTATATGATGAAGATGGGGAAACTGCAAAAACTCAGGCAAAAGCTCTTTGGACTGAAAAATCGATCAATAATCAAAATGGGAAACAGATTTGCAATGAAATTTTTAATGGTTGTCCTTTTGATTTTCCTAAATCTGTTGATTTAGTAAAAAAATGTTTAACTCTAGGGGCTGGCAAGGAAGACATTATTTTGGATTCATTTGCGGGTTCAGGGACAACAGCCCATGCCGTTCTTGCTCTTAATCAGGAAGACGGAGGTAATCGAAAGTTTATCTTGGTGGAGTGCGAGGATTATGCTGATGAGATCACGGGGGAGCGTATTAGACGAATCATTAAAGGTGTACCGAATGCTAAAGACAAAGTTCTGCAAAAAGGATTTGGCGACTCATTCTCGTATTATGAGCTTGGTGAAGAACTGGAAATGGATAAAATTCTTGAGGGCAAAGACCTTCCAAGCTATGAAGAATTAGCTCGCTATGCTTTCTTTACTTCTACGGGAGAAAATTGGGATACAGGCAAAATGAAGAAAGATGATTATCATATTGGCTCGTCTAGCACTTTTGAAGTGTATTTGCTCTATGAGCCAAACAAAGAGAAGCTCAAAAAGCTGGCTTTGAACTTAGATTTTGCCATAAAAACACAAGATCGTTTCCCAAACAGACAAAAACTTATCTTTGCTCCAGCTTGCTTTATGGAAGAGTACCACCTCAAGGAGTATGGTATTCGTTTTGCACAGCTCCCCTTTGAAATTTACCGAATGGCTGAATAATTATGCACCTACTTAAGGAATACCAAATTAGTGCGAAAGATACGATGGAGAAGTATTTTCTTCAGCTTTCAAGCAACCTTGAGAAAATGCAAAATGTGCCAGAAGAAATGATGGAAGAGCTTGGTGTTGAGTACAATTGGGCAGAAAAGGCTTGGCATGATTTATTCCCAGAAGGCACGAGTAATAATGAGTACAAAAGCAAAAAGACGGGACACGGGAACAACTGCCCCAATTTCTGCCTCAAAATACCAACTGGAGGTGGTAAAACCCTGATGGCTACATATGCTATTGAGTTTTATCTTGAGCACCTAAAAAAACAAAAGACTGGCTTTGTCCTTTGGGTTGTACCGAGTGAGCAAATCTATACTCAAACCCTAGCGGCTCTACAAGATCGCTCTCATCCATATAGAGAAAGGCTGGATGTTGTTTCAGGTCATAGAGTGAAGGTTGTTACCAAGAAAGACCGTTTTTCACCTAATGATGTAAAGGAGAATCTTGTAGTGCTTGTGATGATGCTTCAATCATTTTCACGGGATAAATTCAAGAAAGCTGATCTTAAATTTTTTCAAGACAACGGTAAATTTGATGAATTTTTTCCGATGGAAACAAATCAAGAAAAGCAGAAGCTACTTTACGAGGCGTATCCCAACTTAGACCTTGAACAAGACTTTGGCAGCTTATTGGGAGGCAAGGTAAAAACATCTTTCGGAAACATAGTAAAAATACTTGAACCCCTTATCATTTTGGATGAAGGACATAAAGCTAAAACAGAAATTGCCAGCGAAGCTATTAAGGAATGTAATCCGTCTTGTGTATGCGAACTCACCGCTACGCCCACCGAGGCGGCAAATGTGCTCTTTTCTGTAGCTGGACGAGAGCTGGAAAAAGAAGACATGATTAAACTCGATCTAAACCTGATCGAAAAGGACACGGTCGAATGGAAAACACTCTTAAATTATACAGCGGAGCACCTCAACCTACTTCAAGAAAAAGCCTCCTCATATCAGAAAAATTCAGGAATTTATATCCGTCCTATCAACCTTATTCAGGTTGAAGCTACGGGCAAGAACCAAAGGAAAGAAGGCAAAATTCACGCTGAGGATGTAAGAGACCATCTTATTTCTACTGGACTTGTGAAGCCCGAAGAAATACGGGTAAAAAGCAGTACAACAAATGAGCTTGAAGATGAAGACCTGTTTTCTCCAAAGTCTTCAGTACGCTTCATTATAACCAAACAGGCACTTCAAGAGGGGTGGGATTGCCCTTTCGCATATTCTTTAACTGTTCTTGGCGGTTCGCGCTCCAAGCGTGCGCTTACACAGCTTGTAGGACGAGTACTGCGCCAGCCATATGCGAGGAAAACAAAGGTGAAAGAATTGGACGAAAGTTATGTGTTCTGTTTGAGAAACTCCTCTAAAGACCTTGTAAAAGCTATTCGCAATGGTTTTGAGTATGATGGAATGGGAGACTTAGCTAGTCGCATCGCAAGCAACAGCAAAAATAGTGACCCTGATCTTGGAGAGCGTAAAATGCAGATTGTCAGAAAACAATACAAACCAAGTCTTGTAGAGTTCAACTTACCTACTTTCGTGGTCAAAGACACAAGTTCAGATGATGAAACAAGAATTGTAGACCCTACTTTGGACATTACTCCGCATATCCCATTTCACGAAATTGATCTTTCTCCTTTGGAGGAGCTACATATTAACAAGGACGGAAAAGGTTTAGAAAAAACTGTTTCGATTGGGTTCAGTCGAGAAATTGCCGAAGACACCGAGGAATTTTTAGAAATGGTCGAAATGCGTAAACATGTAGTTGCAAAATCATTATTCAGAAAGAGTTTTTGGGTACAAAACATTCTGGAATTTGTGCCTAATCCTTGGACTGCACATGATCTGGTAAGTCGTGCTTTGGGATTACTACAAAATACTTTTAGTCCTGAGGACATTGAGAGTAATCAGGTCTTTTTGCTCGACGAACTGCGTAAGATTTTGGGTGGGCCTGGAGACAAGATTGGTGAAATTGATCGGTTAGCTCGAAAAGTTTTTATTGACCGCATGAAGCAAGATGAAATTCGATTTGTACCTAAGTTTAGCTTCAAGTGTGTCCTTACTCCTGAATACTACTTTGAAAAAGAAGCTAGAAGACACAGCTTAAATGTAAAGAAAAGTCTTTTTGAGCCTGTTATAAACGATGATCTAAATGAGTTGGAAGATAAAGCGGTTTGGCGTATGGAGGATGGCAAAGAAACTTACTGGTGGTACAGAAACAAAGCTAAAAAAGATTTCTTTTTAGTTGCGTGGCGGAAAAATCGTTTTTATCCTGATTTTATTCTCACCCTTCAGGAAAACGACCCCAAGAGCTTTGATAAAATTTTCCTAATTGAAACCAAAGGCGGACATCTGTTAGGTAATACGGATACTGAATACAAACGCGAACTTACGAAGCTCTATCAGCGCGAGATTCAAAAAAGTTGGTCTAGTAATGAGGCTTTTCCTATTGAACCAAAAGAAACTATCTTCAAGTTCGTTGAGGAGCAGAATCTTGAGAACGCAATGAAC
>CAZBZZ010000065.1:0-6665 GCA_964496555.1 uncultured Candidatus Peribacteria bacterium | reverse complement strand
AAGGTAAAATTAAATGTTGATTATGACAAAGAAAACGATGTTTATTCTGTTACTGGAGTTTCTGTTCTAGAAGTTTTGGATAAAGAGGGAGGGAAGGCAAACTGGATTTCTTATATGAACCAGGATGTTGGATTTTCATGGAAGTTTTATGATAATTGGGATGTGATAGAGAGTGATACAACTGTTAAGTTGCTTGCGCCAACTCAGCTTGATGG
Organism: uncultured Candidatus Peribacteria bacterium; assembly: GCA_964496555.1. Classification (GTDB taxonomy): domain Bacteria; phylum Patescibacteriota; class Gracilibacteria; order UBA1369; family LOWO2-01-FULL-3; genus JABILX01. The sequence continues at coordinate 6,450 of CAZBZZ010000065.1, read as the reverse complement.
CATTGAACTTGATGAGGATGTTTCAATAGGACTTACTCCTGATACTGTTCTAGTTGAGAGGAGGGAAAGAGAAGAAGGTAAAACCATTGACGAATTCATAAACTCTAATGGACTTGCTCTCTTTGGTCGGAATGCCGCTGAAGACTACAATGTTTCTGAAGCAAAAGTTGGTGCTAACATGCAATCAGCAATCAAATGGGATCTAAAAGCTGGAACTGACGTTCATTACTTCCTTGAGAGAGATGATTACGTTTATAACATTTCCTTCTATGCGTGGGAAGCAGGGGGTGACGATTCAAACTTGAGAGCATTCCACGAGATGCTCCTTGAATTCAAATTTGTTCCTTTTGAAGGAGCTGAAGAGCTCCCAGTCAATGATGAAGATATCGAAGAAGACGACACTCCTTCTGAGCCTGTTTTCGAGCCTGAGGAGTTAATGGAAGATGAGCCTGAAGCTGCTCCTGTCTCAAGTTTGGAAAATGACTATGATTATTCTTCATATTCTGAATTCGAGAGTCTCCCCTATCATTTTGCGGCAAAATACCCTGCAAGCTGGTACTACGCAGGTTCTACCGGAACTGAAGATGGAGTTCTTCATAAATACGCATTCAGTGATGAAGCCGTTACTGATGACAATGAGTTCGCTAGCTTGAAGGTTTTGGCTGGTAACCTCCCTGGAGGAACTGCGGTAAAACTAGCTAATGGCTCTGGGAAGAAGGTTTACAAGGGATCTGCGGTGGTTATATATGTCGAGATAGATGAAACCGTTTACAGCGTAGAAGGACCGAAGGAGATAGAAGAAACATTGATACAGATCATATCTAGCATCAATCCTGTAGAAACTGAATAAATAGACTCTTTCATATTGACTTACACTGACTAGCACTCTAGAATCTGGAGTGCTAGTTTTTTGTTAATCTTAAGGTTAAAATAGGACATGTATTTTCTTAAATGTAAAGCTTAAAGGGGTAATCTAGAGCTCCTTTTATGGTATAATTTAATAACTTAACTAATTTAAAATATGATTGAAGGACATTTCGATAAGTTCACAAAAGAAGCTAAGCAAGCACTAGTGGTCGCCCAAGACCAGGCAAAAGAGGCAGGGCAAAGCTATGTTGGAACAGAACATGTTTTGATGGGGATCCTATCTCAGGATAACTCTCTCGGAGCATCTGTGTTAATGAATTTTGGAGTTTCTATCCAGAATGTTGAGTTGGTTTTGAAATCAGTCGGTAGAGCTGGGAAAAGTGGTGATGCAGGAGGTCAACCAGGAGGTTTATCTGAATACGCAAAATCTGTGATTGAGGATGCTGTAAAAATAGCGCATGAATATGGACATAGTTTTGTGGGAACAGAACATCTTCTCCACTCTCTTGTTTCTCAAGAGAACACAGCAGCTACTGTTATTTTAGAAAACATGAAAATTAATCCTAACGATGTTAGGGATCAAGTTTTGGAAATCTTTGAAAGAGCAAAAGGGTCTGAAGCTCCAGGCGCGGAAGGTGTCCCAGGAGTTCCTGGGAAAGCAGCTCAAACTGGCAATCCTTTGGAAATGTTTCTGAGTGGTCTTCATGGTGTTTTGGCTGCAGGCCAAACGCAAAAAGACCAAATGACTGATGCTCATAAACACAAAGGTAAAAAGGACTCAAAGACTCCTGCTCTCGATTATTTCACTTCTGATATGCTTGAAGAAGCCAGAGAAGGAAAGATGGATCCAGTTATTGGAAGGAAGAAAGAAACGGAAAGATTGATCAGCATACTTTGCAGAAAAACTAAAAATAATCCTGTCTTGATTGGTGAGCCAGGTGTAGGAAAAACAGCGGTTGCTGAAGGACTTGCACAGGCACTGGTAAAAGGAGATGTTCCGGACAATATGCTCGATAAGAAAATCTTGTCTCTATCAATGACTGCTGTCGTTGCTGGGACCAAGTATAGAGGTGAATTTGAGGAAAGGTTGAAACAAATTATAGATGAAGCGGCTACTCAGTCGGATGTTATTTTATTTATAGATGAAATCCACACTGTCATAGGTGCTGGTAGTGCTGAAGGTAGTTTGGATGCTGCTAATATCTTGAAACCTGCCTTGTCTAGAGGAAAGGTTCAGGTCATTGGGGCAACTACTACAAAAGAGTACAGAAAGCATGTTGAGAACGATGCGGCTCTCGAAAGGAGATTCCAGCCTGTTATGGTTGATGAACCTTCTGTGGACGATAGTTTGGCGATGCTTCGCGGAATTCAAGAATCTTTTGAGGATCATCACAATCTATTAATTACTCACCAATCAATGTACCCCTATGCCCGACTTTCAAAAAGGTATATCCACGACCGGTATCTGCCAGACAAAGCTATCGATTTGATTGATGAAGCAGCTTCTTTGAAAAGGATTAAAGTTACCAATATTGATTCTAGTAAAATCAAAACTTTACAGAAGAAATTGAAATCAATTATAAAGAAAAAAGAAGAGAGTGTTTCGAAGCAAGACTATGAAAAAGCTGCAGAATTCCGAAATGAAGAATTGGATGTTATTACTGAAATAGAAAAGCAAAAAAAGGTAAATCTACCTCGTTCTAAAAGGAAGAAAATCCTAGAAGAGGACGTTGCCAAAGTTATTGCTACAATGACTGGGATTCCCGCTACAAAACTCGTAAAGGACGATGTTTCTAAGCTTCAAAAGCTTGAGGAATCACTGAAGAGTCGAATAGTTGGGCAAGATGAAGCTATCCAAGCTGTCTCAAAGGCTATCAGACGTTCTCGTGCAGGTATTTCTGATGAAAGAAGGCCTATTGGTTCATTTATATTCATGGGGCCAACTGGTGTTGGGAAAACTGAACTTGTGAAAGCTATTGCTGAGGAAGTTTATGATGACAAAGATGCTCTGATCAAAATCGACATGAGTGAATTCATGGAAAGACATAATACTTCACGTTTGATTGGTGCAACCGCAGGTTACGTTGGTTACGAAGAAGGTGGTCAGCTAACTGAAGCCGTGAGGACCAAACCTTACTCTGTTCTTCTGTTTGATGAGATTGAGAAAGCTCATCCTGAAGTTTTTAATCTGTTATTGCAGATCTTGGAAGACGGAGAATTGACTGACGGAAAAGGGCGCAAAGTTAATTTCAAAAACACTATTATCATAATGACTTCTAATATTGGTGCTGAAAAGCTGACTGAAAAAGCTGCACCGATGGGATTCAGCGTTAAATCTGACGAACTGAAGGAAGCTGAGAAGGATTATGATATTTTGAAGGAAGATATCCTGGAAAGTTTAAAGGGAAAATTCAGACCTGAATTCTTGAATCGTATTGATAAGGTTGTGGTTTTCCATCCTCTGACTCATAAGAGTATCAAGGAGATCGTTGGTCTGCATGTTGGATACCTGCAAGACCGAGTAAATCACAGACAGATTGAAATTGAACTTACCCCTGGTGGATTGGAATTCTTGGCTAACAAGAGTTACGACCCTGCCTTTGGAGCAAGACCTGTTCGTCGTGCCATTCAGGAGTATGTGGAAGATCCACTCACTCAAAAACTGATTGATGGTGCTGTGAAAGAAGGAGACACTGTCAAAGTGACAAAAAAAGGAGATGGTATTGATGTTGTCAGATCTCAAAAGAAAGAGACCGGCAATCCCACTAAATCAAAAGCTGGGATAAAGAAGAAGGCTGTTAAGAAGACTTCCCAGTCAGCAAAGAAGTAATGGTGCGATTTTCATTTGCATTTACGGATTAGCCTGCTATAATCCCCATGCTTTTTGTATTGTGCAATTACAACAGCAAAGCAGCATCCTCACAAAAAGCCTTCGTATATTTATAAAACGCTTTGCTAACAAGTTATTATGGCTAAGAAAGCTAAATACACTGCTTCTTCGGTTATGGACGGCTTGATGGAAAAGACTGCTGAGTTCGAGTTTCCGCAACCGGGTAGTACAGTGGACGGAACTGTAAGTTCCATTTTGAAAAGTAAAATCCTAGTTGATCTAGGTGGTGCTTCTACTGGTGTAATTACTGGTAAGGAAGCTCATGATAGTGTCGGAACTGTTAAAGACCTAGAAATAGGAACTACGGTTTCTGCTTACGTCCTTGAGGACGAAAATGATGATGGTTTGGTAGTGCTCTCTTTGAGACGTGCAAGTCAAGAAAAGACTTGGGATAGATTCAAACAAGCACATGCAACTGATGAAATCATCGAAGTTTCACCTAATGAAGCGAATAAAGGTGGGCTCCTTCTTAATATCGATGGTATTAAAGGATTCATCCCTGTTTCACAGCTCGCTCCCCTACACTATCCACGTGTTGATGGAGCTGATAGTGCAAAAATTCTTTCTCGCCTTCAGAAATTGATCGGTTTGACTCTTGAAGTTAAAGTTATCAATCTAGATGAGACTGGTGGGAAATTGATTCTTTCTGAGCGTGCTGCTCAAAAAGAAGTCCGTAAAAAATCTCTTGGAAAACTTGATGTCGGACAAAAAGTTAAAGGTAAGATCAGTGGTATCGTTAAGTTCGGTATCTTCGTTGCCTTTGATGGATTGGAAGGTCTTGTACATATCTCTGAAATCGCTTGGGGACACGTCAAAGATCCTTCTGACTTCGGAAAGATCGGTGATGAACTCGAAGTTCTTGTCATTGGCAAGGATGACGACAAAATCAGCCTATCAATGAAGAGACTCGTTCCAGATCCATGGATCGAAGCTAGTAAGAATTATAAAGTTGGAACTGTCGTTGATTGTGAAGTTAGCAGAATCACTCCTTTCGGAGCTTTTGTTAAACTTGATGACGAGATCAACGGTTTAATTCATGTTACTGAGATTGCAGACGGAGAAGGTATAGATGTTGGCGCTATAATGAAGGTTGGAGAAAAAGTGAAAGCTAAAATTATTAGTATTGATGCTGATGAGCATAGAGTTGGTCTTTCTGTTAAAGCTTTGACTGCAAAGAAAGAAGAAAAGCCAGCGAAGGAAGAAGCTCCAGCTGAAGAGGATACTCCAGTAGAAGAACCTGCTGCCGAGACTGAAGAGAAAGTAGACGAAGAAACAGAAAAGGAAGAGACGAAAGAGTAAAGACTGGACAGACCCGGAAATAAAATAGAAAATCGTCCTGCTATGCGGGACGATTTTTTAAAACAATTAAACAAGGAACAAAGGGAGGCTGTTGAGCACACAGAGGGTCCCCTATTAATAATCGCTGGTGCTGGAACTGGTAAAACCAGGGTTATTACTTCTAGAATTTTGAAATTGATCGAGGATGAGAAGGCTAAAAGTGATGAGATTCTCGCCCTGACTTTCACCGAGAAAGCAGCATCCGAAATGACCGAACGTGTGGACGTGGCCATGCCTCTCGGATATGAGGAGGTTTGGATCAAAACTTTCCACGGGTTCTGTGAGAAGATCTTGCGCGAGAGCGGTCACGAGATTGGATTGAGTCGTGATTACCGCCTACTTGCGAAGCTTGAGCAGTGGATGTTTATGAAGGAGCACCTTTTTGAATTTGACCTGGATTACTTCAGGCCTTTGGGGAATCCGTCCAGTTTTATTGATATTCTTTTGAGTCACTTCAGTCGTATAAAGGAGGAATATATCAGTCCTGATGAGTATGTTTCGTATGCAGAGAAGCGCTTGGCGGATCTAATGGAAAAGACAAAACAATCTGAGCAGGAGAAAATCGACAAGAAATCTGTCCTTGGGATTGAAATGGAAGAAGTCCGCAAGATTCTTGAGGCAGCGAAGGCTTATAAGAGATATCAAGAGTTGATGGTTGAAGAGAATTGTTTGGATTTTGGAGATTTGTCTTATTATGTCTTGAAACTTTTTGACGAGAGACCTAGCGTTCTCGCTCATTACCGAGAGCGTTTCAAATACATAATGGTCGATGAGTTCCAGGACACTAATTATGCCCAATTCAAGTTATTGATGATGTTGGCCGGAGATAAAGATGATGCTCAGACACGAAATATATGTGTAGTTGGTGATGATGATCAAAGTATTTTCAGATGGAGAGGAGCTTCCCTTTCGAATATTCTTCAGTTTCAGCAGGAATTTCCAAATGCAAAAAAGATTGTCCTGACTGAGAACTACAGGTCTTCGCAAAATATTCTCGATGCGTCTCACCGTTTCATCAAATTCAATGATCCTGATAGGCTTGAGCACCGCGAAGGCATAGATAAAACCTTGAAAAGTCAGGTCGAGAATAAGGAGGTTCCTATCAGGCTCATTCATTTTGAGAATTATGTAGATGAGGTTGATTTTGTGATTAATGAAATTAAGAAATTGGCGAAAGGTAAAAATTCAATTTCTTATAAAGATATGGCTATTTTGGTTCGTGCAAATGCGCATGCTATTCCTTTTGCGGAGGCTTTGAATCAAGCTGGCATTCCTTTTCAGATAAAAACTCCGAAAGGACTTCTGTCTGTTGACGAAATCAAGGGGATGATAATCGAGGCAGGCTTCAAAATGGA
>CAZBZZ010000064.1:0-6732 GCA_964496555.1 uncultured Candidatus Peribacteria bacterium | reverse complement strand
CAGACTCAAAAACATTTACTCCTTTTTCAAAACAATAACGAACTCAGGCCAAACGGAGGATTCATAAGTGCCTACGGCATCTTGGAAACAGAAAATGGCGAATTCGACCTGGAATTCGCAGACTCATACAAACTATTAAAAGACATAGACTACCCAGCCGCCCCAGATCCATTTTACGTCTTCATAAAAGATCCAGCATTCAAAGGATGGTACTTTCATGACGGCAATTTTGACCCTGACTTCAAGACATCAGCAGAAAAAATAGAAGAATTGTTCTGGCGTCAATCCGGAGAAGAAAGCCAAAGTTTTGACAGCATCATTGCAATCAATTTCGAACTTTTAGAAGATTTAGTCGAAATATATCATTTAGAGGTTGAAGGAGTAAAACTAACCAAAGACAACCTATTCTCAGTCCTCGAATACGAAGTAAAAAACATAGACACTCACAACATAGAAGATTTGAAAAACAGAAAGAATATCCTGGGAGTACTCGCAAACAAACTCCTCAAAAAAATGACTACTTCAGTAATAAACTACAACAGCCTTTTTGACACAATAAACAAAGGACTCGACCAGAAAAAACTCCTCCTCAACTTCAAGAATGACGAAATACAACAAATTGCAGAAGAAGAAGGCTGGGCAGGAGCATTCAACCCAGAAAACTACAAAAATTACATCCATACAAATATAGCCAATATAGAAGGTAGAAAATCAGATAGATACATAAAGAAAAATCACGAATATTTCGTGACCTTCGATGAAAACGAACAAGCCAAAGTCAAATACACCTTATCCCTAGGCCATTATGGCACATACAATCTAAATTCAAGCACATACAGAGCCTACACCAGAGTATTCATTCCCAAAGGATCAAACTTCATTAAATCTGAAGGGGAATTCTATGAAAACCAACACCGATACATCGAAGATGAGGGATACTTTGAAGGATATATCAAAATAGAACCAGGAGAAACAAAAGACATAACAATCGAATACTTATTGCCAAAAAAAATAAATCAAAAAAACTTCGACCTAGAAATAATCAAACAATCAGGAACAAAAGACGTATGGACCATGATAGTACAATACTCAGCAAACAACTCCTTCAAATCAGAAGATTTTGACATGAAGGAAAACGTCGGATATTGGACTGGAGTACTTCTACAAGACCTCCATTTCGACTTTGAACACGTCGAAGACAACCTACCACCTCTGGTCGTATGGCAAACCTTTTCGGACCACAACTTATTAGAAGTGAATTTCAGTGAACCTCTAAACGAAAAAATCTTACTAAACAAAAGAAACTACAAAATCACAGACCTAAACTACATAGATAACTCAACAGAAATCATAAATATAGAAAACGTATATTACGAAAACGGCAATATATATCTGGTAACAAACGGTATTTCAGAAACTCAAGAAGAAAGATACAATCTCAGCCTAATAAACCTGGAAGATAAAGCAGGTAACAAAACAAGCCCCTCTACCTTAGACATTACCCTGGTCAAAAGATTGGAATAAAATTTGACAATTCTCACTTCTTCAGTAGAATAGCACCATGATCAAGCAAACATTAAACCTAATGACTCCCCCACCCCGAGCTTAAACTCGGGCAGTGTTTGCAACAAAAATGTAAATTAACCAACCCGAGTACAAAACTCGGATTTTTTTATGTTCAAAATGTTTAAATTCCTTAAAAAATTCAGGCAGCCCACCCATTTCATTCCCGTAAGGGTATCAAAAAAGTTTTCTAAGAAAAATGATATTTTAACCTTAAATGAAATGGACCAAACAATTGGAATTATAGGACACGGCAGCTTAGGCCAAGCCATCGCAAAAAGATCAGAAGAATTGGGATACAACGTAATCATCTCTGACGGAGAACGAAACGAAGAGGTAGCACGTAACGCCGACATCCTAGCTCTCTGCGTAAAACCTTGTAAAGCATCAGAAATTGCAGCAGAAATCAAAGCATCTGTTGCCGGAGTAAGCATAGTTTCCTTCATGGCAGCTGTCCCTATCGAAAAACTCCGAGCCGAAATCAGCCCAAAAGTTGAAAGAGCAATGACAAACCTCGGACTGGACAGCGTTTGCCACACCGATAGTGATGACCAAATCACAAGATTTTGCGAGAATCTATCGAGAGGCAACACAGAAAAAACATCGACAGAATCTCGAGTAGATATGTTCACCATCGCAATAGGATGCCTACCTGGCATTGCAGCTTGGCAATTCGCACACAATGCTGAAAAAGCCGATCAATGGCTCTCAGAATGGACAAACTTTCTACATGAGAAAACAGAGTTCGACACAGGAGTCCTCGTCAAAATCATAAGAGAAGTAAAAGAAGCAGGAGAATACGAAGAAACAGTAAACAGAGTAAAAACTCCTCATGGAGTAACTCAAGCAATGCTCGACAAATTAGAGCAAAGCACTGAAATAGACCTAGAAGAACTCCTCTTCGCCGCAACAGAAAGAAACGAAGCAATTGCAAAGAGAATACAGTAGCCCATCCGCAACAAAAGCCAGATGCTTAGAATCCTAAGTGTCTGGCTGGGGCGGAAGGATTCGAACCCTCGAATGCGTGGACCAGAACCACGTGCCTTACCACTTGGCGACGCCCCAATGAAGCGAGTTGCACAAAAATTGCCCCCGAACTCTACCTAAAAACCTATTATTTTTCAAGATCGCCGCCCCCTAAACCTCTTATAAACCTCATTAAGCTTCCTTCTAGGCACATCAAATTTCACCAATCCAACAACAGCAGCAAAAATTGCCAAAGCAATACAACAATAAGAAATCACCAAATAAAGAAGATCATCGCTGAAAACTTTCAGAAAGGTAAGACCGGTCGCCAAAGAGAAAATTCCAAACTTCAAATAAGCAAGGTACGTTCTTTGGTTCGCCAAAACAGTCCTGTCATAAGCCAAATGGTCCCTCAGGTCCATTTTCTCTGGATCGCTCTCGGAATAGTATTTAATATTCATGAAACAAGGGTTAAATATTTTTCAAAAGCAATTCATCCACTTCATCCACAGCCTTATCAATCTTCCCATATTCATTCTTCACACGGAAATCACATTCATCTGCCTGCGCAATTTCCTTCCGCGCACTTTCCATCCTACGCTCAACTTCCTCTTCAGGCAATTTCCCCCGATCAGCAATCCTTTTCTCCAATTCATCCAAATCCCCAGCCTCCACAAAAACAGTCAACAACGAACCAGCCTCCACAACTTCCCTAATCGAGTTAAAACCTTGAATATCAACTTCACGCACAACAACTTTCCCTTCCCCAAGCGCCCCAAGAATCTCAGACTTGTCAGTCCCATAATATCCCTTCTCATGAACAATCGCATATTCCAGAAATCGCCCCTCATCAATCCCCTTCTTAAACTCATCCTCAGAGATAAAATTATAAACCAATCCATCTTCCTCCCCAGGCCTGATCTGCCGAGTCGTGTACGAAACAGGATAAACCCAATCAGGATGCCTCTCTCGAAGATGCTTGATAATAGTCCCCTTCCCAGATCCAGAAGGCCCAACTATCAGAACTAATTTTCCTTTTAAGTTTTCAGTCATGATTGACGTTTTCTATCTTTTTTTATAAACCACATGTGTAGCAACCAAATCGGCAAAGACACAATAGTCATAGAAATTCCAAAAGCAAAGTCACGATTCCTATTATTAACACTCCTCTTCTCATTCAACCCCTCATAATATTCAACGCATTCCTCTGTAGAATCCCAAACCATAGAGCCTTCTTCAGCAACAGGTTTGTTTTCACATTGCCAAAGTGGATCCTCATAAGACCATCCACCATCAGTAGGAAACACCCAAGTCTCCAAACTAGTATTGATCAAATTAACAGCTCCTATAATAAAAACAATCACAGAAATCAACGCCACCAAATACATGTATATCGTCCTCAAAGTTGATGCTAAATCTTTCATAGTCATAAGGTTAAAATTTAATACGGAAATAAGTATACAGGCCATTGAAAAAACCTCCAAATTTTGATATAATGTATCGAATATGTTTTATACATATTCATTGACAATTCTACCTGCTTTTCGATGGTGAAGTTGGCATCAAGCACCCTAGGTTCACTGGTTTGCTTCTACCGCCTCCATTACCGAAAAGTTCCCTCTCGCAACCGGATCCGCCCTCTACCTTGGCCTAGCCAAAACAGAGCAAAGATCTAACCGCAAGACGGGATGTTCAAAACAAAAACAAATTGAACAAAAACAAAACTGCTCTTACGCCCCTGGGTATCCACACGTGGCCCCACATGAGCTAAGAGCAAACACTCCTCGGCTCCGGCGATCACTCGCCATTACCGAGACAAACAAAAACAAAACATTGACGGCCCAGACTTCAAAAGACCTCACGGTCACCAAGTCCCAACCGTCACAAAAGAAAAGTAGTTAGAATTATGTTGGAGCGTCGATCCCACCTCTGGTAGCCATCCGTTTAACACGGATCACCATGTGCCAAACTGGATCGGCGCTTCTTATTAGGTAGTGGCGAGAAATGCGATCCGAAGCGTAGCCGATTCAGCGCAATCGGCATAGCAAAGGAGAAAAAGTGACGAAAAATTACGACGGTCAGAAGTAAAATTTTTCAAGCTTTTTCAGCATTTCCCCACTGCTAGAACGGCAAATCATCAACACTCACCTCTTCTTTCCCTTTATCAGCTCCAGCCGCAACTGGCTCTTTAGAATCAGCAGCAGGTCCTGCATCAGCTTTTATTCCAGCAGGCTCACGATCTGCATTAGCAGAAGGATCATAATCTCCTTTTCGATCAAGCATAATCATATTGTCAGCCACAATCTCAGTTCTATATCTCTTTGAACCATCCTCAGCTTCCCAATCTCGAGTCTGAAGCCGTCCTTCAACAAAAACCTTGCTTCCTTTTTTCAGATATTGCCCACAAATCTCAGCAAGCTTTCTCCAAGCAACAATATTATGAAATTCAGCTTTATCCTGCTTATTCCCATCCTTATCAGTCCAACTCAAATTTGTAGCGACCCCAAAGCTAGTAACAGTTTGCCCTCCAGGGATCTGTTTCATTTCAGGATCACGAGTAAGATTTCCAATTAATTGAACTCTGTTTAGTGACATTGCCATAGTAATTTTGGTTAAATTTTTCAGATATCGCACACAAGATGCGAAACCCAAAATACACGACCATGATATCCCCTTCAACCATTACGACTTTGCACTAGGGTTGATTTCTGGCAAAACTTCAATTTCCGTCCTACAAATCTCTAATCGCTCATACCTAAAAACAAGGTAGCCAAACAGGAAAGCTAGTACTATACTCAGCACGAACACAGTACAAAGAAATAGTTGTTCTTGATTTTCTGGCTTCTTCAGCCGCTGAACTAAACTAGTCATTATGGATAATTTATATTTATTTGAATTAGGTCGTCTCTCTCATCTCTCTAAAGCCGAACTCAACTCTCTACTCGGGAAAGAAAATCTCGTAGAAATTGTTGATCATTTTGCTGTCTACAAACTCGAGAATCCGATCGAAGATCCTCAAGCCCTCCAGAACAAACTCGGAGGAATTATCAAGATAGCAGAGATCAACAACATCTTCGAAACCAAACCAACCGAGAAACAAATCACATCTGAACTCGAGAAAGTTTTAAAAGACCACTTTGTTGATAAGTCTGGGAAAATCCCATTCGCTATTTCAACTTTCAACACAAAAAGTATAAACCCCAAACCTCAAATTTTTCTCAAATCTTTGTTAAATTTTTCTAAAAAAACTATCAAATCTTTGGGATTCAACTCACGTTTCGTAAACAAACCTTGGAAGAACGCAACTTCAGCGCAAATTTTCAAATCAGGCAGCGTAACAAAAGGAATCGACATCACAGTATTAAGTAGCCAAACCTCAACAAAAACATACTTAGCAAAAACCCTCGCAATCCAAGACATCAACTCATACAGCTACCGCGACTACAAAAAACCATTCCGAGATCCACGCATGGGAATGCTCCCACCAAAACTATCACAGATAATGATAAACCTAGCCGAACCATCACTAAACGAACCACTAAGAACAATCTACGACCCATTTTGCGGAAGCGGAACCATCCTGATAGAAACTCTACTTCAAGGCAAAGACGCAATCGGTTCAGACCTCGATGAAAAAGCAGTTGAAGGAACACTTTCAAACCTGTACTGGACAACCAAAAACTTTGAGAACACACCAAAAGAATTCGTCATTTTTCACAAAAACGCTCAAGAAATAGCAGAGAAAGACCTACCAGCAACACCAGATGCAATAGTGACTGAAACACACCTCGGCCCCCCCGTTTCAAAACTTCCAAAAGAAGAGAACATAGAAAAAACTTTCGCAGCACTTTCAGAACTTCACGAAACCTGGCTAACAAACATAGAGCCACTAGTAGAATCAGACATAAAAATAGTCATGTGCCTTCCTGCTTTCAAGAAAGCCCGCAACAACTACATCCATTTTCCAAACTTTGAAGCCATAGCCAAAAAAACAGGATTCAAAATCTCAAACCAAGAACCCCTAATATACGACCGCCCAGATCAAGTAGTCGCACGAGAAATTGTCGTACTCCAGAAATCATAGTAAAAATCAGTTGAAAAGCCAGCTCCTCTTGCGTATATTTAGCCGTGTCCGAAAACACCTCTTACTCCGGGGTAGCGCAGCGGTAGCGCAGTTGACTGTTAATCAATTGGTCGTGGGTT
>CAZBZZ010000063.1:0-6756 GCA_964496555.1 uncultured Candidatus Peribacteria bacterium | reverse complement strand
ATAGCATCAGAAAGCCAACAAAACTGGCTCAACACAAAAAGAGCAGCAAGATATGGTTACATCGGAGAAATTTGTAATGATATAAGATCCGCTATCCAGTTCCAACACCCACCAACGGCAGAGATAGAAAGTTGCATACAAAAACTCAAAACCTTTCTAGAAAGATTTCGCTCAGATTTAATAATTGAAAAACCAGGCCGCAGCACAACCGAGGAAATCCTCGCCACTTCCCGAACTTAACTACCCCTTTTACTTAAGTCCGAACTTAACTATACTGAATCCACAAACTTAACCCCAGACTTATGGACCTCATATTCTTCGGCATGCAAGGAGCAGGCAAAGGAACTATCGGCAGAGAAGTAGCCGCAAAATACAACCTTGAAATATTCGAAACAGGAGGAGCACTTCGCGCACTCGCTCAAGAAGACTCCCCTCTTGGACACAAAATAAAAGAGATCATCGAAGCCGGAAATCTAGTAGACAACGAAGTAGTAATGGAAATCGTAGAAGACTTCCTAGCCAAACTCCCAGAAGGAAAAGCAGTCCTATTCGACGGAATCCCCCGTTCATTAGAACAAGCCCAATCCCTCAACGCCCTTCTAGAGAAACACAATCGCGACTACAAAGCAGTCCTCATAAAAATCACAGAAGAAATCGCCCTTAAACGCCTAACGACCAGACAAATCTGCAGCAAATGCAAGAAAGTCTTCACCGCAGACTACGAAGCAGAAACCTGTGACGTCGAAGGATGCGGAGCCCCCCTCATGACTAGAGCAGACGACAACCCAGAAGCAATCAAGACCAGACTTAAAGCATTCAAAACCGAAACTCAACCTGCAATAGACTCATACCAAGACCGCCTTCTCGAAATCAACGGAGAACCAGGAGTAGAAGAAGTTGTTCAACTAGCATACGAAACTCTTGACCCCCTGTTTGGATAAAACAATAACCCAGCCCAAAAGTCAAACAACCCTACCCTGTAAGCCCGCGCCGGCGCGGCGCGCCAACCTGAAAAAAACACCAACCAACCATTACAATGGCCAACAAAACAATCCCAATCAAGACTCCAGAAGAAATCGCTATCATGCGTGAAGGTGGACAAATCCTAGCACACACCCTCCAAGAAATCGCTGCCCGAGCAATACCAGGAATCTCAACCCTAGAACTCGACCAAATCGCCGAAGCCCAAATCCGTGCCAAAGACGCAACGCCCTCTTTCAAAGGATATGAAGGATTTCCAGCAACACTCTGCACAAACATCAACGAACAAGTAGTACACACAATCCCAAACAAAGACCAAATCCTCCAAGAAGGAGACCTAATCTCTATAGACTGCGGCTGCTATTACAAAGGATTTCATACAGATTCAACAATCCTCCTCCATATCAGCAATCCAAACAACCCAACTCAACCAACACCTCAGAAGAAAGCTCTCCTCGATGCAGCAAATGATGTAATAGACACAGCAATACAAACAATCAAACCAGAACTCCCCCTCATAAAACTCTGCTCAACAATTGGCAACACCATCCGTTCCCACGGATACACCCCCATCGCAGAACTGACAGGTCACGGCATCGGCCGCGAACTACACGAATTCCCCCACATTCCAAACCAAAAAGAATCTTACGCAAAAGGCCCAATCCTAAAAGCCGGAATGACATTAGCCATAGAACCAATCTTCGCCGAAGGATCAAGCAAAATCAAAACCCTCCAGGACAAATGGACAATAGTCACAGCCGACAACTCCATAGCCGTACAGATAGAACACACCATCCTCATCACAGAAACAGGCTGCGAAGTCCTAACAAAGGCTTCGTAGAGCCATTTCCCAACCCACCATCAACAGATTGAAAGAAGCGCACTACACCACATTTCACCTCTCGGTGCAACTTAAAATACCCGAATCACGTGGTAACACCCTTTTTTAACTATATTTTCCCTTGCATAACCTGATACAGTTGTATAAAATCCAGAAGCTTTTTTACGACCCTCAATCCTATAAAGCGCTTAATTGAGCGACACGGAATTAACAATTTTTATGGCAAAGGAAGACAAAATTGAACTCGAAGGACAAGTAACAGAACCATTGCCAAACGCAAAATTCAAAGTGACCCTCCAGGGTGAAAACTGGGAGGGCAAGGAAATCACAGCCCACCTATCAGGAAAGATGAAGATGAATCACATCCGCATCCTCCCTGGAGACAAAGTAACAATAGAATTATCAATTTACGATCCCACCAAGGGACGAATCACATATCGCCACAAACACTAAAACATTATGAAGGTACGATCATCAGTCAAGAAAATTTGCGACAAATGTAAGGTAATCCGCCGAAAAGGAGTGATTCGTGTTATTTGCAAAAACAAGCGCCATAAACAAAGGCAAGGTTAAAAGTTGAGTTGTCGGTATTCACCCCCCCTGAATGCCGACAACTTAGGATTTAACTCCAAAAAATGGCAAGAATAGCGGGAGTAAACCTCCCAAAAGAAAAAAGGGTAGAAATAGGGCTAATGTCAATCTTCGGAATTGGAAGAAGCCAAAGTGAAAAAATCTTAGCAAACGCTAAGGTAGATTCGAACACAAAAATCGGCGAATTAACTGAAGACGAAATTCAAAGATTAAGAGAAGAAGTCGGGAAGCAAACAACAGAGGGTGACCTCAAAAGAAAAGTTGCTTTAGACGTAAAAAGACTACAAGAAACAGGTTCATACAGAGGAGGAAGACATAGAAAAGGACTTCCATGCCGTGGACAAAGAACAAGATACAACTCAAGAACAAAGAAAGGTAAGAAAAAGACCATAGCAAACAAAAAAACTGTAACTAAGTAATAAAACATGACAAAAGAAGATCCAAAAAAAGAAGAATTAAAGAAGGAAGATGTAGCAACTGACGCTCCGAAAAAAGACGCTCCAGAAGGAGAAGAAGAAAAGAAACCTAAGATGAAAATGACAGCAGCTCAAAAGAAAAAGAGCAAACGAAGATCAATCGCTGAAGGAAACATCCATATTCACGCTTCATACAACAATACTATCATTACGGTTACAGAACCAAACGGAGATGTAGTATCTTGGGCATCTGCTGGAGCATCAGGCTTCAGAGGAGCAAGAAAAGCAACTCCATATGCAGCTCAAGTAGCAGCAGAAAGTGCGGTTCAAAAAGCACAAATATACGGATTCGAAAGAGCACATATATATATAAAAGGAGTTGGTAGCGGACGTGAACAAGCTATGCGTGGTATCACAGCAAACAACGTTGAACTTTTATCTATAACAGACGTGACATCAATGCCACACAACGGATGCAGAAAGAAGAAAAGAAGAAGAGTATAAAGATAAACAAATAAACACCCAAATTAACTAATTAAACATGAGATATACCGGACCAGTTTGCAGATTATGCCGAAGAGAAGGAGAAAAACTTTTCCTTAAAGGCGCTAAATGTACTTCACAAAAGTGCCCACTTCTAAAAAAGAACTACGCTCCAGGAGCAACAGGAGCAAAGAGCTCTTTCAAAAAACAATCTGAATACGGTAGACAATTAAGAGAAAAGCAAAAAGCTAAAAGAATTTATCAAACAACTGAAAAACAATTCAAAAAGTACTACACAATGGCAGCCGCTCAAGACGGAATAACAGGTGAAACATTGTTAAAATTACTAGAACAAAGACTCGACAACGTCGTATACAAAGCTGGCTTTGCAGACTCACGAAGACAAGCTCGTCAACTAGTTGGACACGGATTAATAAAGATGAACGGACGCAAATGTACAATCTCATCAAGACTAGTGAAAATCGGAGACAAGATTTCAATAAACGCAAAAACTAAAGGAGTTAAAGTATTCGAAGGATTAGACAAACAAAAAGATTCTTCACCAAAATGGCTTAAAACAGACCTGAAACAAGGTGAAACAGAAGTCACATTCCTTCCTGAAAAAGACGACACAGAAAGATCAATAGAATCACAATTGATAGTTGAGTTCTACTCTAAATAATATCCGGGCACTTTAGCCCACCCCTCCTTCCTAAATAACCTTAAAACAACCAATATGCATATCATCCAAGAAGAAATTGGTATCCCAAAGATCAAAACTGATGTTATCAGTGATTACCACGTGGTCTTCACAATGAGCCCACTACCTACGGGATATGGGATGACTGTTGGGAATGCGTTACGCAGAGTTCTCCTATCTTCCCTACCAGGAGCTGCTGTAACCGGCGTTAAAATCGATGGTGTAACACATGAATATTCTACAATTCCAGGAGTGAAAGATAGCGTTCTCGATATCATTTTGAACTTGAAAACTCTCGACATCAAGAAGACCTCAAAAGAAACTTCTACACTTAAACTAGAAGTATCTAAAGCAGGAAAGATCACAGCAAAAGACATCCAATGTCCAAGCGATGTAGAGATAATGAACAAAGATCTATACATCACAACTCTAGAGAAAGGATCAAAACTAAAAATGGAACTAAGAGTAGAAAAAGGAGTAGGATATGTACCTGCTCAACAGAAGCAAAAGACAGAAGAAGACGCAAACATGATCGTCGTAGACGCAGTATACACTCCAGTGAAGAAAGTCCGGTTCGAAGTAGAAGCTACTCGTGTAGGACAAAAGACAGATCTAGACAAACTCACAATTGAAATCATCACAAACGGAACTACTAGTCCAGAAGATGCACTCAAATTCTCTTCAAACATTTTGAAATCATACTTCGATCTATTCAACATCGACAACATTATGGTTGAAGAAGAATTCATGAGCGACATTCAGTCTATAGTTCAAAAAGAGCAAGAAGAAGAAGCAAAGAAACCACAACAAGAATCATACACACCAATAGAGATCCTCGGATTCTCTCCTAGAACATTGAACGCATTGATCAACGGAGGAATAGGTTCTATCGAACAACTATCTAAGTGTACAGAGAGCAAGCTCTCAAACTTGAGAGGGTTCGGTAAAAAAGCTTTGAACGAAGTAAAAGATGCACTAGAAAAGAAAAGCTTAACCCTATCTGAGGAATAACCAAAAAAACCATGAGACACAAGAAAGACAGAGGAAAATTAGTTGGAGACAAAGGGCACAATACAGCCCTTCTCAGAAACCTGGCAATGTCAGTAATAATATACGAAAAGATCAAAACAACTGAAGCAAAAGCCAAAGCTGTTAAACCTTTCGTTGAAAGACTGATTCAAATCGCCAAGAAAAAAGAGAAAAGAGAAGCTATCCGACAAATCAACGCACTACTTCAACACGAAAACAGCTCACGAAAACTGTTGGAAGTACTAGCTGACAAATTCAAAGAAAAAGAAGGGGGTTACCTAAGAATCACCAAACTAGGATACAGAAGTGGTGATAACGCCCCTGTTGTACAAATTGAACTAACTTAGACATGCAAAAGACATACACACCAAAAAAAGAAGATCTAAATGACCAGAGATGGTACATCATAGACGCTCAAGACAAAGTAGTCGGTAGAATGGCTACAAAGATCGCTGACACCCTAAGAGGGAAAAATAAGCCTATTTTCACACCTCACATGGATTGTGGAGACTACGTAGTAGTAATCAACGCAGAAAAGATCAAGTTTACAGGAGCGAAAATGGATCAAAAGATGTATTACCATCATTCAGGATTCAAAGGAGGACTCAAATCAGTACCTGCTAAAAAAATGTTGGAAGAAAAACCAACCAAGATTATGGAAGAAGCAGTAAGAAACATGCTCCCAAACAACAAACTTAGAAAGCACTTCATGAGCAAACTAAAAGTATTTGCAGGAACTGAGCATCCACACGAAGCTCAGAAACCTGAAGAACTAAAAATATAACCATCTATAAATAATGCCACCAAAGAAAACTGAAACCGAAGCACCAGCTGAGGAAAAAAAAGAGGTAAAGAAACCAAAGAAAACTTTGGCAAAAGCTGATAGACCAGTAGAAGAAAAAGCGAAAAAGACATCTTCAAAAGCATCTCAAAGCCAAGAATACAAAGTCCCTTCGGGAAAATATTTTTACGCAAACGGAAAGAGAAAAAACGCAGTGGCACGAGTTCGTCTATACAAAGGAGACGGATCAATCTTCATAAACGAAAAACCTATTAATAAATTCTGTACAACAAAAATCCACGAAGAATTAGTAGGATTCCCCCTAAAACTAACTGGTTTTAGCAACAAATTCACAGTCACAGCAGTAGTGACAGGTGGAGGACCAAACGCTCAAGCTGAAGCTGTCCGACACGGAATAGCAAAAGCACTCGTAGTTTCTGACGAAACCCTTCGTCCAACTCTTAAACACGCAGGACTCCTAACCAGAGACCCACGAAGCAAAGAAAGAAAGAAATACGGTCTCAAGAGAGCGCGTAAAGCACCACAATTCAGTAAACGTTAAACTTTCAGAAACATGAAATCACACACGATAGTTCCTGATCCAGGACGCCATCATCAACTTACAATAACAGAGGGACCAGAAAAAACAACTCCCGACACAACACAAGTATTAAGCACAATAGCAACAGGTATCGGACAATACCCAAAAGAACTCTTGGCAAACGTTGACCCTGCTTCAGAACACGTAGTAATCACAATCTCACTAGAGGTTGGACAAGAAGCACAACAAGCCCTCGAAACTGCTGGATTCAAGATTGAAGTTGCATAGCAACGAAACATGCTATAATCCCATCACAACAATAAAACCACATGGGCTTTAATGAAACTCCCACGAGCTTACGCTCGGGGTTTCAGCCTAATTCAAGCTTCGCTT
>CAZBZZ010000062.1:0-6777 GCA_964496555.1 uncultured Candidatus Peribacteria bacterium | reverse complement strand
TGCTCAACGAAATAAACAGACATAGTCATAACTACAGTCAGTGTAAACCAAGAAAATAGTCGGAACCACTTCTTGTGCATTAATAGATTGTGTTTGTGCATATTTGTATTTGTTTTTGTTTTTTAGTATCGTACAATTATACCAAATTTAACCTGAAAAATCAATGGCCAAGGTCTCGAAATCCGAAGAAGAAACTCTCGGTATAGCAGAAGAGCTCGTAAAGTCCCTTTCCTCGAAGGAAAACGTAGTGTGTTTGTTCGGCGATCTGGGGAGTGGAAAGACAGTTTTTGTGAAAGGAATTGCAAAAGCTCTGGGCATAGAGAGCTACACTGTGAAAAGCCCAACCTACACATTTATTAGAGAATACACCCACAAAAAAGGGAAATTGATACACGTAGACTTGTACAGACTTGAAGAGATAGACGATTTGCTTTTGGATCAAATAGAAGAATTTGCATCCGTCCCTAGCAATCTAATAGTAATAGAATGGGCAGACCGGATGGGAGAGAATCTCCCGTCTAACCACAAAGATGTGTGCTTCGAACACGTGGACGAAAACAAAAGAAAAATAACAATTTTTTAATGACTAAAACATCAAACAAAACTACAAAGATCACTTCGAGTGACATATACAAAATGTACAAGGAGTATCACGTCCCAAGGCATGTGATAAAACACATGATGAAAGTCACGAAAATCGCAGAAAAACTTTGCGACAAATTAAAGAAAGCCGGTCACAAAATAGACAAAGAATTGGTAGTAAAGGCCTCGTTGCTTCACGACTTACTTAGAGTAGCGGATTTCAGCAAGTTCGATTTGAAAAGATTCAGACAGGAGGTTCGCTCAGGAGATCTAGAGAAGTGGATTGAGCTCCGAGAAAAATATGGTGAGAAAGGTCATGTGAAAGCTGGAGCAGATGTACTTAAAAAACTTGGGCACAAACGCATCGCAAATCTTATAGCCAAGCACGGCATATCATCCGTAGGCAAGTTGAAAAGCTGGGAGGAGAAAGTAGTGTATTACGCAGACAAAAGAGTCGTTGGAACTAGAAAGGTAAGATTGAAGACACGTCTAAGAAAAATATGGAAAAAACATCCGAGCTCCAAATCATTAGAACCAAAAATCATAGCGCTAGAAAAAGAAATAAAAGCAGCTATAAAGGGTAAGATTAATTGAGACTGACTCTTTCAGACTGAACCCTCTTCTCGCTCACCTTTTTGTTGTAGTAATTTTTCTCAGCAATAATCTCATTCATAGCCTCACGAGTTGCATCACCGAAAACTCCTGCGTATTGAGAATTCTTGTCAGAAGCTAGGCCATGGATTTGCTGAAATTTAAATACAGCATGTTTGGTAACATCTCCATAGTTCCCAGTTGGTTTTATCCTGAGAAGATTTAAGTTTTTCAATTCTTGCTGAAGTCTCTTTACGGCTGGGCCATTGTCTCCAAGTTTTAAATTCTCATGAATAGGAGGTGTCAAAACCTGCCTACTTGCAATCATTACGCCAATCTCGTCATTAGCATGAGCCACAGGCATTTCGATATCTCCGCCTGCCAAAGCTTCACCCAACTTAACAGAAAGCGTAGATAGAGTCCGAGGACCAAAATATCCAGCTCCATAATCAGCAGCATTATCCAAAACATCATTATCTATTTGAAATCGCAAAACAGCCTTTTCAGTTTTTGAGTCGTAAGAACCATTCGAATCAACATTATATCCTAGAAGTTCGAGTGCTTTCTGAAGCTTCTTAATAGAGTCAGACTCCCCGTCTGAAGGACCTAGATTTACACCAGGAGACATCCCTTCTCTTCTAGAGAGAGTAGCCTCTTCCAAAGCTTCTCTTGTTTGGGAACCGAAGTGTCCAGCACCCAAGTCCGCAATATTTTGAACTATACCTTTGTCTTTCTGGAAGACATAAATCGCCATGCGAGTTTCATCTCCAAAGTAACCATTAACAGTCCCTTCAAAATATCCAAGTTGTTTCAAATAATTCTGCAATTTCTCGACTTCATCACCCTCAGTTAGATACCACAAGTCCTCAGTGAACAATCTCTTTGGAGCTGTAGCCTTTGGCGCAGAGTCTTCGTAATATTCAGGAATATAAAAGTATTCTTGATTATCCTTCTCACTAGGAGAATATCCATCAATAATAACATCTTCATCAATAGAATCATCTATCCCATAGATAGTGACCTCTACGGTTCTAAGTCCCCAATTCAACGCTCTTTTGAGTCCTTTGTCTCCATATCCCATCCAGATGTCCAATCGGTCATATCTTGGTCCAGATTCACCATCTGCAGCAGCTTCAACTATAGCTCCTCCTCTATCATGCACAGCAGTCATTCCGACTCCAGGCACATACAATTTGGTTCCAAATGCATAGCTCCTTGGTGCAGCCACCATCCCAGCGTACACAGGAGTTCCATCAGCCCCGTTCGTCCCACGTCCGTTCAACCTAATGTCACTCGCGTAACTTCCGGTCACGTAATGCATTTGACCAGGTAGGGGAGAGTAATAAGCTGAAATACTGAATGTCTTTGTATAAGGATAGCTAGTTTCAGCACTAGCGTATTTCGTAGCCCAATACTCAGAACTCATCAGCTTTGCATCAAGCATAGATATGTTTAGAGAAAAGACGAAGGCCATAAAGGCCCCGGTCAAAGACAAGAAGAATCGTTTTTTATTTGTCATTTTGTTTTTATTTTTTATTTGTTTTTTTGAGGTTCTAGAAAATCAGAAAATTATACCACAAAAAAGCCTGTCAGGTACAACAAGAGGGGTTGTCAAAATCTAGAATAATGGTTTGTCGAAAGGAGACCCAGTTCCAGGAGTTCCGGTGTCCATTGTATCCATACCTATTCTTCTGATGATTTCTCTTTCTACTATATCCCTGTCTCTACCATATTTGAGGCGAGAAAGTTGTTTGTATGCCTCAGCTGCTTCCTTATCTCCCTCTTCAGTATAAGGATTGATAGGGATTATAGAGAATGGGCGACTTGGTTGAGTATCAATAGTAAGCTTCATCACATCTTTATATTTTTGAATGTTGATAAGATCTTGATCACTGATTATTGGAGCCATTTCTTTCCCCATGTGCTCTGCGTCCTGAGCACCAATCTTGTAACTCATCATAGTCCCGATATTCCCAAATACAGCATCCTTAATCTTAGATTGTCCTTTCTGCATTCCACTTTTGTCATCTTCGAGCTGAGCCAAGTACTGATGGGCAATAATTAATCCGAGGCGGTACTTACGAGCCTCAGACAGGATCGATTCAATACTTTCGGTAATGAAATTTTGGAACTCATCTATATATAGGAAGAAATCACGTCGATCTTTCTTCTCAACCTTCTGCCGTTTCATCGCAGCCATCTGAATCTTTTGAACGATAATCAACCCAAGAAGTTTTGAGTTTATTTCTCCGACAGAACCTTTTGATAGGTTCATGAGAAGGATCTTTCCTTCCTGCATGACCTTAAAGAAATCAAAAGCAGAATTAGTTTGACCAATAATATTACGCATCATTGTGTTCGTCACGAACTGACCGAATTTAGCAGCGAAGTAGGGGATCATCTCCTGTTTCTCACGTTGACCAGTCTTGGCCATCTGATGCTCCCAGAAACTTCTCACTACTGGATTAGTAACATGCTTTACCTTTGTTTTCTGGAAATCGTCATCAGTGAAGAGACGCACTATATCGGTAAGAGCAGCTCCTTCAGGATCCGACATGAGAGTCAACACACCATTACGGAAATAATCCTGGATACGTGGCCCAAACACCTCCTCATTAAACAATTTAATCATTATATTCATCGCATCCAAAGCAACCAGTTCCTTTTCTTCCCAAGTATCTCCTTCAAGTAGGTTTAAACCAAGAGGACGCTCCATGTCAGACGGATCGAAATAGATCACATCATCAGCTCTTTCGCGAGGAATGAAAGGTAGAATATCTTCAATTAGAGATCCATGCGGATCAACAACACAGAGTCCTTTTCCTTCTTTTAAATCCTGTCGAACCATTACTTGCAATGTCGAAGATTTACCAGTACCAGTTTGTCCAATAACATAGAAATGTCGGAATCTATCTTCGTTCTTCATGCGCACCTCTTTCTTCTCTCCTCTGAAAATATTATGACCAATGAGAAGCCCCTCTGTTGGTAGATTAGAAGGAGCAGGAGCAATCTTGAAGTTCTGCCAAGCAATTTTCGG
This sequence comes from uncultured Candidatus Peribacteria bacterium, assembly GCA_964496555.1. Classification (GTDB taxonomy): domain Bacteria; phylum Patescibacteriota; class Gracilibacteria; order UBA1369; family LOWO2-01-FULL-3; genus JABILX01. The sequence goes on along the minus strand of CAZBZZ010000062.1, from coordinate 2,567 downwards.
ATATTTATTAAATCTAATATTTGGTAAATGCCACATACTCGCTAGTTCTTCACTACAGAAAACCATTTTCTTCCTCATGACCCAAAGCAACCAATGCCTTCTAAAATGTCTAAATACAAAGTTTTTTATAAGAGTTTTATTGCTATGCCAGTAAGAAGTACGGAAACTATTATTGTTAGAAAACGCGTATTGAGCAAAGGAATTTTTGAGTCCAGTAGCGTAGTCAGCAGCCTTTCTTTTTGTTTGAGCAGAAGCTACTACTCTAATTATAGTTTCAAATCCTGGCTTTGAATTCTTTTCTTCCATCGCCTTCACTTCTTCGTCAGTAACAGGGGTAGTCCTAGTTGTGACACCATCAGCATCCATGTTAGAAACTCCCTTTTCTCCCTTTATCAAAAGATCGAAAAATCCTTTAAACCAAGTCAATGGATTCAACATCGATAACCCTTTCTTATCCTTATGATGGAATTTCTTTTCAGCAACATCACGACCCTTCTTTTGCCACCCATCTTTTCGAGGTCTTATCATTATCTGAACGGCAGCCCCCTCGTCCTTTCCAATCTTCGAAAGAGAGTTGACCACGTTGTTGAGAGGATCAGAAGTTAGACGTTGGAAAGTTTTAACAGGAAAACCGTAATTTTTCTCGAGATAAATGTAGTGTCCTGCAACTTTGCAGTTAGGTTGGAAAATATTGTAATCGTCCACCCTTTCAACATGACTATCTGGGTAAAAGGCGGTGAGTTGTTTCTCAATATGATCAACTAGATTTCGAGGAGTCACTATATAGAAGTGTACGTCTCCATCTATAACGGCATACTCAAAAGAGAAGAACTCCTGTGACTTCAGTACTCGATACCATCTTTCAGTATACAAACTATGAAGAGCCTCATAAAAATGACTCATTACGCCTACGATCTCCTTGAAGTCCTTGGAAGATGAGTATTTTTCTCCTTCAACCTCGCGATCCTCCTTGGATTCCTTTTTAGAGACTTTTACGTCGAGAAAAACCATGTTCAAAGAACGGCTCATGTTTGAATAGTATCTTGTAACCCTGAAAACCAATAGCACAGCTGCTACGAGTCCAAGTATCCCCAATAATATAATTAACCATATAGGCATGACCCTGTTATTATAACATGATTAGCAGGAGTGCGCAACCGCCTGGAAGAGCTAAATCCTACTTTTTCTTATTCAGTTTAACGTGTACTTCATTCAAAGTTTCGACAGGAACCTCCGATGGAGATCCAAGCATCAAATCTCGAGCTCTTTGATCTTTTGGGAACGGAATAACCTCTCTTATATTAGGTTCATTCTGGAAAATCATAACCAGTCGATCGAGTCCCCAAGCAATTCCACCATGAGGAGGAACTCCATAAGTAAATGCTTTCAATATATGACCAAAACGAGATTCCGCATCTTTGTCAGAAATCCCAAGTATTTTGAAAATTTTCGCCTGCAAAGCGGCATCATGAATCCTTATACTTCCTCCACCAATTTCAACACCATTCAGGACAACGTCATATGAATTAGAAAGCACATTTTCAGGTTCTTTATCTAGCAAGTCAAAGTCTTCCCTAACAGGAGAAGTAAAAGGGTGATGAACAGCATCTAAACGCCCTTCTTCTTCATCGTATTCAAAAAGAGGGAAGTGAGTGACCCAAAGGTAAGCGAACTTGTTTTCATCAATCAAATCTCTAGCCTCAGCGACTTTCAGTCGCGCAGCTCCAAGGACCTCACAGCATTTAACCCACTTATCAGCAGCAAAGAAAATAATATCTCCTTTTTTTGCTCCACATCTCTTGACGATAGCCTCGAGCTCATCATCTTTAAAGAACTTTGCAATAGGAGACTTGTAACCGCCGTCTTTCTCTATAATGAGATAAGCCAAACCTTTCGCCCCAAGCTCCTTTACATAAGCCTCCAAAGCATCAATCTGAGACCTAGGCATGTCCGCTCCTCCTTCAACTCTGAGAGCTTTTACACTTCCTCCGTTTTCAGCAGTGTTTTTGAAAACACCAAAGTCGCATTCCACAGATATATCAGTAATATCAGACAAAGGCATATCAAACCTCATATCAGGCTTATCGCTTCCATATAAATTCATTGCTTCCTCGTATGTAAGTCGTTCAAATTTAGACATCTTTTTATCCGGTGCGAATTCCTTCGTAAGAGCCTTTAACAATCGTTCGTTGACTTCTATAACATCCTCCATCTCAACAAAAGACATCTCAACATCAAGCTGAGTGAACTCAGGCTGACGATCTCCACGTTGATCCTCATCACGGAAACATCTCGCGATCTGGAAATACTTGTCGTAACCAGCGACCATTAGGAGCTGCTTCAGCTGCTGAGGAGATTGCGGAAGTACATAAAAGCTACCCGGATACAGCCTAGAAGGAACAATATATTCACGACTTCCTTCAGGAGTTCCTTTGATCATAATAGGAGTTTCTATTTCCAAGAAATCCTCCTTGTCAAAGAAGCTTCGTATGAAATTAGTCATTTTCGATCTAACTATCATGTTGTTTTTCATTCGCTGTCTTCGAAGATCGAGGTATCGAAATTTC
>CAZBZZ010000061.1:1796-6840 GCA_964496555.1 uncultured Candidatus Peribacteria bacterium | reverse complement strand
AAAAGCCCGAGATATCGCAAAAGAGCGCAATATAGACGGATACCAACTTCTATACAGAGTCGGAAAAGGAGGAGGACAGGAAGTTTTCCACATCCACCTTCATCTAATGTCGGACCAAGGCTAGGTCTCAAGATCTAAACTGAAATCCATAGAACTCGCCCCCATAGTCAAACACCCCATCGACACAATATCGACGCCTGTTTCAGCATACTCAGCCAAATTTTTCTCACAGATCCCACCAGAAGCTTCAAACAAAATCCCGTCATACAATCCTTTCTCTTTCAAAGTCGCCAAAACAGACTTAACCTCAGCAGCCTTCATATTATCAAACAAAATACACGCAGGAGATTCCAATTTCATGCCATTCAACCCTTCGGCAGCTTTTACAGCAGAATCCTCGTCTTCAACCTCAACTTCAACAAACCGACCACCAACACCAGAATCAGCCAAGTTTTTCAAAGCTACAACTACAGATCCTCCTAAAACTTTCAAATGATTATCCTTTACCATGACAGCATCTCCCAAATTCAATCGATGAGTACCTCCACCTCCCAAAACACAAGCCCTCTTATCCAAAAGGCCCCACAAAGTTTTTCTAGTAGGAACGATCAAAACATCCGCTCCAGCCGATTTCACCATCTCAGCTGTCTTAGTAGCAACTCCACTCATTATCATCAACAAATTCAAAACAACTCTCTCAACAGCCAAAATATCTTGAACGGCCCCTGAAACACGTACCACGCGATCCCCAGCCTTTACGTGATCACCATCTGCAACAAAAGCCTCAATCTCAAATTTCCCCAAACGAGGTCGGAAACGAGGATCGCTTTCAACCAAGAAATACATAATCTCATCAAGACCAGCTACGACTCCATCTTCCTGAGCATAAATAACAGCAGATCCTGCTGCAGAACCAGTATCGGAACCGAGAACAGCACCAGTAGTTATATCCCCAGCAACACCGAGATCTTTTTCTAATTCCAAGAATGTATATCGGAAAACCCACTGTTTGTAGTCTCCTTTTCTGACGTTCAGAAAATCCTTTGCATTGTGAGTGAGGTTTTTTAAGGCAACTCTATCCATCTTATTTGATTACATCACCCCATGAACAAATCGAAGCCATAGGGTTTTAGCTGCATCGACCGTAGCCTTTGCGAGAGAAATGAGGAGGGATTTTAATTCTCTAATCTTTTTAACTATATTATTTAGCTCAAAAGCGTTAACAGACCCTGGTTTACGAATTATTCTACTAGCTCTCTTATTTAAATATTTAATTTCTTTTTCAATCTCTCTTGTCACCTGTCTAATCATAGTTCCTTGAGATGGAGCAGTTTTTAGAAGTTTGGCTTTGATCTGAGCTGCAGTCATCTGTCGAGCTCCGCGAACTTTTTTCCCAGCCTTTCCTCCAAAACCATCTCCCTTCTGTTCACTTTGCTCTTTCATAATCTCAGAAACCTCACCTTGAACCTCGGCAGACTCGCCCATGTCAATATACTCAGCTGTCTTAGAAGCAGTAGATTCAAAAGGTTGCTTAGGCAAATTAGAAGCACGCTCCTGTGAAGTCTGTTTCTTTGCAGACTCAGGATTTCGAGTAGGGGACTCCGGTGATTTAGATGTAGTTTTATGCATAATGACTCCTTCTAATTATAAACGAATCGACCGAGTGTGTCAATCGCGAGCAGGGCGCGATCAGGAGTTGTCAATTAGTTAATATTAATATAAAATTCCAACCATGGAAAAATCAATGGAAAAGGCGTACGAAGCCAAAAAATATGAAGACAAAATATACGAAAAGTGGGAGAAATCCGGTTTGTTTTCTCCAAAGATAGATAAGAAGAAAAAACCGTTCGTTATTTCAATGCCTCCACCAAACGCAACAGGTCAGCTTCACTTAGGGCACGCAACCATGCTTGCACTAGAGGATATCATGACTAGGTACCACCGAATGATAGGGGATCCAACCCTTTGGCTTCCAGGAACAGACCATGCAGCGATCGCAACTCAAAACAAAGTAGAACAATTGCTCGCAAAAAAAGGCGTTTCTCGTCACGACCTAGGAAGGGAAGGTTTTTTGAAGGAAGTAAGAGCGTACGTGAAGAAATCTAGAGAGACTATACGTAAGCAAATCAGAAAAATGGGAAGTTCATGTGATTGGACGAGAGAACGATATACCTTAGATGAAGGACTCAACGAGACAGTGATAGAGGTGTTCCTGCAAATGTACAAAGATGGATTGGTGTACAAGGGCGATAGAATTGTTAATTGGTGCCCTCGTTGCCACTCAACACTAGCTGACGATGAAGTTGACTACAAAGAAGATGAAGGGAAACTTTATTGGATAAAATATGGCCCATTCACTCTCGCAACAACAAGACCTGAAACAAAGCTAGGAGATACAGCCGTAGCAGTCCACCCAAAAGACAAGAGATATAAAGACATGATAGGGAAGAAATACATGATTCCAGGAGTATTGGGAGAATTTGAAGTAATAGTGGTCGGAGACGAAGCAGTTGATCCAGAATTCGGATCAGGAGCGGTAAAAGTAACTCCAGCACATAGTTTTACTGACTTTGAAATAGCTGGAAGACATGGAGTTCCTGTGAAGAAAATCATAGACGAAGACGGGAAGATGATGGAGAACTGCGGGAAATATCATGGAATGACCACTGCAGAATGCAGAAAAGAAATACTGAAAGACATGGAAAAGATGGGCTTGATAGAAAAAGTAGAAGATTATCCTCATAAATTATCAGTTTGTTATAGATGTGGAGCCGCAATAGAGCCGCTAACATCTAAACAATGGTTCGTAGACGTTAATAAAAAAGTAAAGAAACTAAACAATAAGTCATTAAAAGAAAAATCATTAGAAGTAGTAAGAGATGGATCAATAGAAATAATCCCAAGCAGATTCGACAAAACATATTTCCACTGGATGGATAACTTAAGAGATTGGTGCATATCAAGACAAATTTGGTGGGGACACAGAATCCCAGTTTGGTATTGTAAAAAATGCGGAGAAATTCACGTATCAAAAGACAAACCAACTAAATGTTCGAAATGTCCTGCTAAAGAATTCAAACAAGATCCTGATACATTAGACACTTGGTTCTCATCTGGCCTATGGACATTCTCAACACTAGGATGGCCGGACGGAGAGGACTACAAATATTTCCACCCAACAAGCGTAATGGAGACAGGATACGATATCCTATTCTTCTGGGTGGCAAGAATGATATTGATGACCACTTATATGACCGGAGAAGTCCCATTCAAGCACGTTTATCTTCATGGACTTGTACGTGACAAGAACGGAGAAAAAATGAGTAAATCAAAACCAGAAACATGCATCGACCCATTGGACATGATCGAAAAATATGGAACTGACGCAGTCAGACTCAGTATGGTAATAGGGGGGACGCCGGGTAATGACATGAGAATCTACGAAGAAAAAATCGCCGGATACAGGAATTTCATAAATAAAATATGGAACTCTTCCCGTTTTGTTTTGATGAACCTCCCGGAAGACCAGCCTGACGAGGAATTCAAACCAAGCATGGTGAAGTCACTTGCAGACAAATGGATAGTTTCTAGACTAAACAGCCTGACAAAAGAAGTTAACAAAGAAATAGAGAAATTCAGGTTCTCAGATGCTGGAACAAAGATCTATGACTTTTTCTGGTCAGAATTTTGTGATTGGTATTTGGAAATTTCAAAAGGGGAATTACAAAACCCAGCAGTCTTAAAACACGTACTAGAAAATACACTCAAATTACTCCATCCATTCACTCCATACATCACAGAGGTAATTTGGGGCAACCTTGGCAAGAAGACTCTTCTAATGGCAGAAGAATGGCCAAAACACAGCAAGAAGCTTGAGTTCAAGGACGAGGAGAAATTGATGAAGAAAGTTCTAGATATAATTTCAGAAATCCGAAAAGTCAGAGCTGACTATAAAGTAGAGCCAGCCAAAAAAATCAAAACAGTAATTTACTCGAAATTCCACAAAGACATAGAGTCTCAAAGAGAACCAATTATGCGACTCGCTCGACTAGATGAGCTAGAAGTAAAAAAGGAAGGAAAGAAGCCATCGAAATCAAAAGCAGTAATTCTATCAAACATAGAAATCTATATTCCGCTAGAAGAGATGATAGACGTAGACAAAGAACAAGATCGCCTCGAGAAAGAAATCAAACAACTTGAATCATACGCAAAAAGCATCGATTCAAAATTAAAGAACAAAGGCTTCGCAAACAATGCTCCTCAGGAGGTCGTGGATCAGGAAAAAATCAAACTAGAGGAAGCCAATCAAAATCTAAAAAAACTTAAAAAAGAGTTGGCTCAGCTTTAGCAATAAAGGAATGACCTATCTTTTAAGTAGTTTTCTCACTCTATCTCCAAACCTACTCCTTGATTGAGACACAGCTTTTTCACGTGGTTTTTCAGCAGCAATAGCAAACATTATTTCAGTACCGTCACTAGAAAGATTCTCAACTTTGAGCTGAAGATTTTTAAATCCAGCCTCTTTAAGTATATCTCCCATTCCATTCAAATTGGAAAAATCCAAATGATCATCTGCAAGAACCTCTCCTAACTCTTTCACAGTCCCATCCGCATATTCTAAATATCTTGACCCCTCGCTTTGTTTTACACCGTCTGATAAAGTTGTTGTGACCTCATCGGTCCTCCAAACAAACTTAGTCCCAGTTCGTTCATCAGTCATGCAAAAATGTCCCTCCTGAGTTTTTCCCAAATTCGTTCCTGTTTCATCAGCCCAAGGGGAATTACCATTTTTAATATGCGCTCTTGATTGCAAAACAACCTTACCTCCAGGAACCAATAAATCATGGAAATCCTTCAAGGCATTCACGTAATTCTCCCTCTCTCCAAGGTATATAAAAGATCTACTCAAACAAGTGATTGCATCAAACTGGTCATCTTCTCCAACACTTTTTTTAGTTTTCACATAATCTCCTTCTGCGTAATTGACACTACCCAAAATATTATTAGCATTTCTTTTAGTGTCACCTTGAATACCCTCAACCCC
>CAZBZZ010000061.1:0-1786 GCA_964496555.1 uncultured Candidatus Peribacteria bacterium | reverse complement strand
TACTTATTCTGACTTCAGCATCTCTTGCCTTACCTCTTTCAACTAAATAAGGCTCGATATCCCTAGCCTCAACGCTAACACCAGAAGTAGCCAAATATCGACTCGTATCTCCTTCGCCCACGGCTAAATCTAATATTTTTTTACCTGGTTCGAATTCAAGTCCAAAACTATCAACCAGCTTCATGTCAGCATTTCTAGCCTTTTTCTTAAGCTTAATTCCCTCGGGAAGTTTGTATCCAGGATCTAATTTTCTCGGATTTAAATCATTTGGATCATCATAAAGACTATTCGGAATCTCATCCAAAACCAGTCCAACCTGCCTCCGATAAAACTCATCTGCCTTCATTCCAAAAAGACATCGACTTTCAATATCGACACTTTCTTGATACCCCATGCCATAGCCATGCTCAGGCACTTTATGATCCTCACTGTTAGCCATAAATATAAATTAAACTGATTGTTAATTATACCACACTACCCCTTCCAAAAACAGCCTTTTTAAGGTATAATAATGTGATGGAAGATGCATTTTTCAGACAAATCAGACGAAACATAGAAGGCCTCGTAATAGAGGGTAAATTGACCGAAGCATACCAAAGGTGCAAGCAAGTTTTGGACAAATACCCAAGTCAAAGAGGGGTGTTGGACTTAAAGGGAGACATTGAACAAAAACTCTTGTCACAAAACAAAGAACTCGTAAAAGAAGCAGTTAAAGAAGCTAAAACCTTGGTTAGAAAAAAAGAATTAGAAAAAGCTTTAAGAGTTATAAAGAAGGTCCTGCCCTTAACTCCAAACGACGCAAAGTTGAAGAGGTTGTATTTGAAAATACAGAAAAAATATAAAGAAACCCTAGTGAAAGCCGAGAAAGATTTCCTAGGCAATAAGAGGAAAAGTTTTGAGGAACTTATCAAAAAAGAAGAATTCCCAAAATTAATAAACACTCTAAACACTTTGTCTTTGGAATATTCAAGAAACAAAGATGTTTTGGGCTTGGTGAATTTGTATATAGAAAAATTAGTAGAGATGGAAGTTAAAAAGAAACAAGACTTACTTAACTCAGAAAAATTTGACGACATAAAAGGATTCCTAAAAGACCTACAAAGAATAAGTCCAAATTCTAAGATAATAAAAGGATTAAAAGAATACATTAGTAGAAGGCAGATGGGGCATCAGGTAGAGAACATAGATGAATTCGTCTACTCAAGCCAAGACAGCTTGGAAACTCTTATGAAGCTAGGGAAGTTCGAAGAAGCAGTCCAAGTAGCAACAGAGATATTGAAAACAAACCCAGACAGCAAAGATGCAAAGTCAGTACTCAAGAAAGCTCGCACCAAGTCATTCTTCTTGAACAAAAACCTTGTAGTCAAAAAGATAAAAGAAAGACTTCCAGACTTAAAACTCAAGTACAAAGATAATAGAGAAAACTTTATAAGGATCTAGCCTTTCAGCTTATAAACCTTTCGTCCAACTCTCTCAAACTTAGCGTTGTTCTTAAGAGCGAGAACAATAGTTATTTCCTTAACTTGTCTCTGTTTCAAAACTTGCTTGATGATTTGATCTTGAGAAAGCTCCTTCTTTTCCTTCAGGATCTTAAGAATAACATCAGCAACTGTTCCTTTCTCATAACCCCACTCTTTGAGGGCATAGATTCCTCGACCAATCAAAACAAATTGAGGATGCCTAATTAGTTCATTATGAACAGCCTGAACATTAACCTTCTTATTATCAAAGGTCTTCGAAGAAATTCGTTCAGCTATATCCACAAAGTGCATAGGCTTCTTTTCAG
>CAZBZZ010000060.1:0-6867 GCA_964496555.1 uncultured Candidatus Peribacteria bacterium | reverse complement strand
GGGGTATATTCTGATTTTGGTGTTGTTTTTTGCTGTGACCTATCAGGATATATTAAGGTGGTTCATGTAGGGTTGCCTTCTTGGTTCAAGATGTTATACTTCCTTCCTTTAATCTGAAGGATGGAATTAAATGAACAAAAAGGACCGGAGATTTTGGATGAATATCCACAAGGGACAATTTTGCCATCATTGATGATTGGTGGGGATGTCGATGTGGAGAGTTTAAGTGATGACCAGACTATTTGTATGAAGCATCCTCTTGGGTATTTTAAGATGGGGCGTGAGCGTTATGAAGCGTTGAATGGTGCTGTGGATGCAGATCTGACTTATGTGGCTGCTGATGGGCGGATGTTTTATTTGAAGGATGGGTTGTATGGTGAAGATGGGGTGAGGGAGTGGATGGATACGATAGGGAATATTGGGGATCGAAATGTTACTTTGGCTGCAATTATTGCTTTGGAAGAAAAGGGGAATTATGTGTTGAGTGATGATGTTTTGAGTCTTTTGGGTGATCATCCTTGTTCTGATGTGGAAAATCCTAGTGCTTTGACGGGGGCTTTAGCTGCTTTGTCTGTAAAGACGAAACGTAAGATTTATCGCTATACTGTTGAAAAAATTGGTAGTTCATTCTCTGTTATTGATAATTTTTCATTTGATGATATAGGGATGATATCTGATTTGCCTGGGATGGTTGATGAAGATGTTTTGAAGATCAAAGGAGTTACGGGAAAATTTTTAAATGATGTTAGAGGTTTGGTTGGTGAGGTTGTGTTGGAGCCTCCTGTTAATGCTTTTGATATGGCGTCTTATTGTGGGAGGGTTGAAAGGCTTGTCTCTTTGGTTGATGGTTCTGCTGATTTTGTGAAGGAGGTGACTAGAATTAGGTCTGATTTGAGAAAATTTATTGTTAAGTTGCAGAGGAGGATTGGTGTCTGGTCTAGACTTGAATGGAAGACTGAAAAAGAAGCTGTGTCTAATGTTAGAGAGGTTGTTTCCGCTTATCTTGATTTGCCTTGTGATCATTATTCATTGGGCGATGAAGAGTTAGAGTTGTGGAGGGCTAAGATTCTTTCTCTTAAAATTAGGGATATGACTGAGCTGGGTTTGAGAGGTGCTATCGATGGGAAGGGGTCTTTTTTCTCTTCGTGTTCGCAGGTTCTGGTGGCTGCCTTTGATGATGATTATGGGATAGCTGAGAGAGTTAAGCCTAGGAGAGATTGGAGTACTCGTGAAAAGACTTTGGCTAATGTGTATGAAGTTTTGTCCAAGAGGCTTTCTATCCCTGATGGTTCTATTGAAGAATTTTCTGATGAATGGTGGGAGGTAAGGGGTAGAATTTGTTCTGTCGTACAGGCAAATATGTTTGAGTGGGGGTTGGAAGCTGCTTTTAATAATTATAATCGATTTTATAATTCCCATTTGGATATTCTTATTGATTTATTTGATGAAGATTACTCTGTTAAGGAGGTGTTGGATAGGAGACGTGCTCCGGTTTTTTTGAGAAACAGGTCTAGGGAGTTTATCATTAATTTTTCTAAGAAGCGTATTTTGTCTTATCTTGGTATTTCTGGAGAATCACAAGATTTGGAAAAAGTTCTTGAACTTGTTTACTCAGATTTTGTTGAAATGGAACTTGTGGATGCATTCGCTGATAATAAGTATTTTGATGATTATTTTGATCTCTTGATTGGGGTTTTTGGAGATGATGAAGAATTCAGAGATATGATTGAGGAAAAGAAAAAGGGGCACTATAGGGTTATTTGGGCTCGTCTTTCTAAAGAGGAGGTGATTGAAAAGTCGAAAATGAGAATTATTGAGAGGAAGGGGTTGCCTTTGATTCCTCCTTCTGTTGGAACTAAGGCGTATAAAGTTGCTAGGAAGAAGGTGTTGAGTATTTATAAAGATGATCTTGTAAAATCTTGGCGTTTGAGTGCTGTTTTTGGAAAGTCTCTATATTTTCGTACTTATTCTGATCTGATTATTGCTTTGTTTGATGAAGACTACTCTATTAAGGATGAGTTTGAGTCTAGAAAATATGAATATAGATTAAGTTGGGAGACCAAGGAGGAAACTCATGATAATGTTTTGAGAATTGTTTCTGAAAGGTTGAGAATTCCCCAAAATCCTCCTTCTAGGGGGGGGGCAGAATGGTATGAAATTAGATCTAGAATTATTCTCTTGAAAAAGTTGGAGTTGTTTGAAGGGGCGGTGGGGGGGGTTTATGATAATAATGAATTCTACGATAGTCATATTGATGTTTTGATTGCTGTTTTTGATAAGGATTATGATGTAAAAGATGAAATGCTTAAGAGACATATGAAGAAAAGATTTTCTTGGACTACTGTGGGGGATTCGATTTCAAGTATAAGGGAAGGGGTTTTTGAATTTCATAATCTTCCTCCGGTTTTGCCTTCTAAGGAAGATCCTACTTATTTCGAAACGTTTTTGAAGATTATCTCGGTTGATTCAGTTTTTTTAAAAGAAAATCAAATGGGGCGCGCTTTTGGTCTTGAATGGTTTGATTCATATAGGGAGTTAATGGTTGCTTCTTTCCCTGAATTTGGTTTTAAAGTTTGGCATTTCACTCCTTTTGGAAGATCTTTATATCGAATTGCGAATAATTCTGAAATTGAGGGGAGTTTTGTTAGTGATCAGGATTTGATGTTTATAAAGGGTGTTCTTTGTGGGGATGGTGTTTTGATTAATCAATTGCAGAAAAGTTTGTACTCTTTATCTTTTCATTGTGGTGGGAATTCGTCTGTTGAAGTGCAAAAGGCTCGTGCTTTTGAAAATATTTTACAGACTATCGAGGTCGTTGGGGAGGACTGTCCTGTCAGTTTGGAGGTTTTATGGAGAAAGTCGGCCAGGTATGTGAAGATTTGTGAGTTTTATGAAGGGTTGTTTTCTGGTGGTAAGCATAGAGAATATCATGAGGATCGTTCTCAAGCTTCTCTGGTAGGTTTTACTGACGTTGCTCTCGACGATGACGATGTTCTTACTCTCAAGCAAATCTCCGAAAATTTATCGCCGGAACAACAGGCTCTTTATCAACGTTTGATGGATGGTGAAATCGATTTTAGTGATCCAGAAGCGGTTAAATTAATCACGTCAATTCAGGCTAGTTTGGTTGGGTGATTTTTACACTTGCATGGTTGTTGAATTTGTATTTTGGCAGCTGTTGCGTTGTTTGTGATTATGTTTTTTCGCTCTGTGAATTTTACAATATCTTGTGTCAAGTTGGCTTAAAAAATCGAAATGTAGAATCGTGGGATGGGCGGTATTTAGGGCTTGAATGCCGGGGGATTTCCAATTAATATTCAAAGCCCGCGAATGAGAAAGAAGGAAAATTTGGGCAAAGTTTTCTAGGGCTTTCATTTCATCGCACGGCCAGGGCAAGGTCGTCGGCGGGACACACGTTTTGGGCATTTAACTATATTATATTTATGGCGAACTCTGCATCGTCTAAGCTAGATTTGAAAGAATTGTGGGTGAAAGCTTTGACACGAATTGAACCTACTATTCAAAGGACTCATTTTGTAACTTGGTTTCAGCATACTGCTGCTACTAATATGAAAGATGGAGTTTTGACTGTTGGAGTTCCAAATGCTTTCGCTAGAGATTGGATTGTTGGAAAATATAAAGTGAAAGTTCTCCAGGCTGTTCAGGAAGTTGATAGTTCTATCTCTTCTGTAGAATTCGAAATTGTTGCTGCGTTGGTGAATGTTGAGACTGGTGAGAGTGGAGTAGATGTTTCGAACATCACTTCAAGGCCAGCTAAAAAAGCTAGAAAAGTTAGAAATAAACCAGAAATCAATATAGGAAATGGGATAAGGAGCAAAATGCTCAACAACAGATATACTTTGAATACTTTCATCCCTGGAAAAGAAAATAGTCTGCCACATGCTGCGGCGACTGCGGTTGCCAACATGCCTGGTGGCATCTATAACCCAATGTATATCTATGGTGGCGTTGGTCTTGGGAAAACTCACCTTCTTCAATCAATTGGAAATGAGATTTTGAAAGATGATCCAGAGAAAGTTGTTCGTTATATAACTGCGGAGAGATTTGTTTCTGAGGTTGTTGAGGCTATCAAACAAGGAAAGATGGGTAAATTCAAACTTCATTATAGAGATGTTGATGTACTTCTTATCGATGATATTCAGTTCTTTGCAAAAAAGAATTCGAGTCAACAGGAGTTCTTCCACACATTCAATGAATTGTATGACGCAAATAAGCAGATCGTTTTGACCTCTGACAGGCCGCCATCTGAGCTTGATGATCTCGACAAGAGACTGACTTCTAGATTTGCGATGGGAATGGTGACAGAGCTTCTTATGCCAGATTTTGAAACCCGAGTTGCGATCCTTCAGACTAAATGTATGGAGCACGAAGTCATTGTTACTCCTGATGTTCTAGAGTTTATCGCTGCCAATGTGAATACAAGTATACGTGAACTTGAGGGAGTTTTGAGACAGGTTATTGCTGAGGCTGAGATCGAAAAGAGAGTTCCTACTGTGAATAGTGCGGCTGAAGTTTTCCGAAAACTTTATCGTGCAAAAGAAATAATCGGCCTTGATATTGAAAGGAAGATGGCTGATAGGTCTGCGATGAGTGCTCGAGATGTGATGGAAGCGGTTGCTTGTTACTATAGAGTTACTATTGATGATCTTGTTGGAGATGTTCGTAAAAAGGAAATAATGATTCCTCGACAGGTTTGTATGTACATTATCAGACGTGAATTGGAAGAGTCTTTTGAGAGAATCGGAGAGGATTTTGGAGGAAGAATGCATACTACTGTTATGAACGCTTGTAATAGGATTGTGAAGAATTTGAAAAAAGATTCTAGACTTGTCAGAGACATAAATGCTATAAAGAAGGAGATGGGGCTGTAATTTTACTCGATGAGCAGATACTACTACGATCAACGTAGGTTTGGTTCTCGTCACGGCAGGAGTGGCGGGGATACCTTTAAATACATTTTTCCGTTTTTGTTACTCATTGTACTCGGGATAGTTTTTGTTTTGGGTTTTAGGCTTTTGTATTCATACTTCTGGGCTTCAGGTGGAGATGGTGCTTATTTGTATGTAGTTGAAGGTCAAGCTCAGATCAAAATGTGGGGGACTGATGATTATGTGAAGGCTTATGATGGAACTCGTGTTTTGCAGGGAGATGAGGTTTACGTGGCTCGTGATTCCAAAGTTGTTGTAGATTTCTACGACCAGATGGTTGTCAGGTTGGGTGGGGGAACTGAGGTTGTTTTCAATGAAATATATGATGAGGGAGGGGAGATTGAGGTTGATCCTATTTTGAAGAATGGAGAGATGTGGGTGAACAAGACTTCTGCTGATGGAGCTGGATCTGATTTGAGTGTTTTGACTGGTGATGTTCTTGTGAAGACTTCTATAAGTGGAGGTGTGATTTTCGATGTTGAGAATCTGGATGATGCGGAAGTGGTGAGGGTTTTTTATGGAGAAGTAGAAGCTGATGTTTATAGTCAAAATGGAGGAACGGTTGTTGATCATGTGGTTATTGATGAGGGGAATCAAGCTATTTTTGATCAGGCAGTGTTGGGGCGCTTTTGGAAATTCCAAGCTCCGAATGTTATAGAAAATATTACTTCTGATTTCTTGGGAACTTCTTGGTATTCTTGGAATTTGTTGGAAGATGAAAATCCATCTGATTATTTTGCAGAGGAGGTTGAGGAGGAGAAAGTTGTTGAGCCTGAGGAGGCAGTTGAACCTGAAGTTGTTGAAGAGGTGGTTGAAGAGGAGGTCGAAGTTATCGAACCTGAAGTTGTTGAACCTGAGCCAGTTGAGCTGGGGCCATTATCTACACCTTCTATCCTTGAAGTGAACGGACAGGTTTGGGAGGATTCTATGTTTGAGGAGGGGGTGGAAGTTGAGGCTGAACCGATCAAAGTTGTGGGAACAGTGAGTGGTGCTGAAAAAGTTGTTGTAAATGGATATACTTTGCAGAGATTTGAACCTGTTGAGGGCGAAGAATCGATTGTGTATTGGATGAGTCAGGAGTATGAAAATCTTTCAGAGGGGGAAAACATTTATGAGGTTTATGCTCTTGCTCTTGATGGTACTCGAAGTGCTAGTTTTTTCTTTAAAATCGTATACAATCCTTCAGTTGAAGAGCCTATTGTTGAAGAGGTTGAAATTCCGCCTTCTGATTGACATAAAGTCATTCTAGGCGTACGATTCTCTCCTTTATTATTTTTGTTATGGGAAATGGAGAGGATGAGCCAACTCGGTCCGATCAATCTGATGATGCTGGGGATGAAGACTTGGATCTTGAATCTGAGGATTTGGATGTGCCAGATCTGTTAAATGCTGAGGGACCTCCAGTTGGAGGGGTTCCAGAGGGGAAGCCAGTGGCTCCTGCGATTCCTCTTTTACCGATTGGAGTTGGTGGTTTTGTTGTGCCAGAGGGGGCGAATATTCTTTCTTGGGATACCAAATTTATTATTCCTGGAGTGATTGATCCTGAGTCTGCTCCAATTCATTCTCACTCAGAACCAGCTCCTTATAAAGAGGGGGGTTACTTCTGTTGGTTTGGAAAATGTAGATGAGGTTGTTGATGAAGTCATGATTTGGTTGCAGCAGGATATTTTGAGTAAACCTGAAAGGTTTCTTGGACGTTCATATGATTCTTCTAGATTGTTGAAACTGGCGGATGATCAGTTTGTGGCAGTTTGTAAAAAAGTTATAAAAATTGCTATTGAAGAGAGAAAAGCGATGGATTTTGGAGGTGGAGAAGTTCCGTTTATCAAAGATGCGTGCACTATTTTGGTTTATGAGTTGTTTAGGACTCGGGTTTTTCATAGAAATCATAAGCGTGGGGATGGGAGTGAGTATTTTT
>CAZBZZ010000059.1:0-7110 GCA_964496555.1 uncultured Candidatus Peribacteria bacterium | reverse complement strand
CTCTAGTATCCGGTTAACTATTGCTGAATGGCTAACTCCTGAAGGGCGTGCTATTCAAGGCGTGGGTTTGACTCCAGATATAGTGGTAGAGTTGTATGATGATGATTTGGAGAATGAATATGATAGGCAGCTTGAGGAGGCTAAGAAATATTTGAGTGAGTTGTAGGGGTGAGTTGTAGAAATTTAGTCCTCCTCCGAGTCTTTTATAAAATGGTTGGATGAGTTGAAAATTTAAATCCTCCTCCGAGTCTTTTATAAAATGGTCATGACCATTTTATGCCTCGGAAAGTCAGATTAAATTCACAACCTCACCCAAGAACTCGGAAGGTATGCCTCGGGAAGTCGGATTGAATTTTTAAACTCACTCCAAAAGTGTTTTCAGAATGGTAGTAACCATGTTTAAAGCTCAGGAAGTCAGATTAAAATCACAATCTCACTTAAAATTGAAGTTACACCAAATACTCCAATAACTATTCCTGATAATTTGCTTCCAAGAGCCAGATGTCTGTTAGTCATTCTTGCTCGGAATATGGCAACAAGCGAACTGAGAAGGAAATAAAAGATGGCTGAACCAATAAAGACTCCTAGAACAAGAAAGCTACTATTTACATAATCACCAGTCGATTCAGTCCCAATTCCTAATCCTGCAAAAATAGCCATAAATATTAGTATGGTCATAGGACTGGTAAGAGTCAGAAATAAAGTAGTGAAATAGCTTAAAAGTAAGCCCGATTCTTTGATATGGGCTTTTTTTGATACAGGTTTGGACAGGAAAATTCTCGCTCCAAGATAGAGTAATAATATCCCTCCAATAAGTCGTATCCATAGGTTGTGCTCTGTTAAAAAACTCGTAATGAATGTTAAACCAAAACCTGTAATAAGGCCGTAGATGCCATCAGCTGTAGCAGCACCCAAGCCTATTGATAAACCTGAGAATCGTCCTCTTTCAATGGTTTTTGAAATACACAGTAGTGCTATTGGTCCAATAGCCATAGCAATTGAAAACCCTATAATGAGCCCTTTGAGTAAAAAGGTAGTAGTCATAATAATTTAAATTAGGAAGCAGGCGGTGGGAATTGAACCAAACCATAAGCAAGTACTTAGCCTATAGACACAACCCTCCGGTTAACTGCCGGTCGCTCATACCAACGAGCTACGCCTGCATAATGGCTCCTAGAGCAGGACTCGAACCTGCATAATCCGTGTTAACAGCACGGCGTTTTACCAATTAAACTACCTAGGACTGTTTTAAAGAACAGAGCGCAATTGTACGCATTCTTGTCAACAAGTCAATAACAAGACAACGAGCAGATTGACCATTTCGCTTTATTCTAAGCGTAAAACATGCTATCGTTTATCTGTCGTTATACCTCTGACACCAGAACCATGATAAACACATTTTTCAAAAAATTTGGACTGACCAAAAATGAACAAGATATCTACTTATATCTGCTCGAAAATGGGAATTCCATTGCTAGTATGATCGCAAAAAGACTCGGCATTAAAAGAGTAACTGTTTATGCGGCACTAGAAACCTTAGAGAAAAAAAACCTCTTAAATTCATTTCAGAAAAACGATGTTTCATATTTTGAATCTGTTTCCCCAGATGAGATACTTAATATCTGTAATAGACAAGTAGAAAAAGATTTGGAACTCAAGAAACAGGCAGAAAAAGCTATATTGGAACTTAAAAAACTGGAGAATAAACAGATTAAGCCCGTGTTTGAGGTCCAAGGTAAGATTAAATATTACCAAGGATTGGATGCGGTAAAAAAGTTGATCAATGAAACATTAGATGAAGGGCCAAAGGAGCAACTTTGCTTTGGATTGAATAAATACCACGCAGATCACCTTTGGGACGACTGGAAGGTGTATACAAAGAAAAGGGCTTCAATAGGAATGAATGTTCGCAGTCTTCAGCCTGATACTAAACCAGCAAAAGAATATAAAAAGCGGGATAAAGATGAATTGCGGGTCACCAAATTAATACCTAATAAAAAATTCCCTGCGGAATGCGAATTAAATATTATCGGGGATATGATTGCTATTTTCTCATCTCACGGAGAAGAACCAACAGGAATGAAGCTTTATAACAAAGACATAGCAAGGACGTTCAAAAGTTTGTTTGAGTTGGGGTGGGAGAAAGCGGATGAATATGACAAGAAAATAACTAAAAAATATTGACCGATCAACACGTTTTAGTTATACTAAATATAGTTTTAATATAACCCGTTTCTATTATGATTACTCAAATAGTTTTTAAGGCGGATGCAGCTTTAAAGAATAAAGCAATGAAAAAGGCTCAGTCCGAAGGTGTAACTCTCAAGGCGGTATTGTATCATGCCCTTCAATTATACATTGAAGATAAATTAAAGTTTGGGCTACAAATTAACGAATCGGAAATAGAAACTATTGAAGTAACGCCCAGTATCCAAAAGAAAATGGATAAAATTGGGAATCTTTTAGAAAAAATATAGATGAGAATTATTTTGTGTCATTCGATATTAAAAAAAGAAATCAATCCTTTGATTGAGTACTTTTCAAGAGGAGATGTTAAAAAATATGCCGAAAAAGCTGCAAGAGGATTAGGAACAGAAATCAAGGGACCATTAATTCCTAATACAAAACTTGTTAAAGTTTATATGACTGGAAAAAGAGGAGCTGGAAGAATGATTGTTTTAATTTATATAAAAAGAGATTATTACTTGCCGATTATAGTAAGACTAAAAAAAGATAAAATTGTGGGAATGAATTTGAGCAAAGAAAATCAATCTTTCCAAAATTTATTGAATAAAAATCTTAATTCTATTGAAAAGGATTTAAAAGAAAGGAATTTTGAGGAATTATAATTCAAACAGTTTCTTAAACAACCCCCGTCTTCGACGAGGTTGTTGTTACAGGATCGCTTCGCTTTAGGAAGTCAGATTGAAATTTACTATTGACATTTCTCTTTCAGAGAGTTAATGTGTTAGCACGCTAAAACATTATCAGTTATGAAACAAACTAAAATTACCAATAAGAACTCCAAAGACCTGTACGAAGCAGTGTTAAAACTGCAGTCTATTGATGAGTGCAAAAAGTTTTTCAGAGATCTTTGTACTCTCTCGGAAATCAACGCAATGGTCGAGAGGTTTAAAGTAGTAAGAATGGTAGATGAAGGCATTCCATACAGAGAAATCAGCAAAACAGTCGGATCAAGTACAGCTACTGTCACTCGTGTTGCCCATTGGTTACATCATGGCAAGGGTGGTTATAAACTTGTGCTTGAAAGGCTGAAATGAAGATAAAAGCACATGACTCTTATAACTACCCTCTAGAAGCCAGAGGGCTTTTTTTATATCAAATCAAACTTACCCCAAATTATCATGAAAACAATTGAACCAAAAATCCTAAAAGGTACGCGAGACTTCACTCCACTAGATATGGCAAAAAGAAATCTTGTGATGAACAAAATTCGGCGTATTTTCGAAAGGTTTGGCTACGACCAAATAGAGACCCCAATAATTAATCCTGCGGAGACCATTCTCGGTAAATATGGAGATGAAGGAAACCGTCTCACATACAATTTCGATGATGCTGGCGGACGAAGAATCTCTTTGCCATTTGATCTAACAGTCCCCTTTGCCAGATACTATGCCTCAAATTGGCAAAACCTTCCCAAACCCTTTAAACGATACCAGATCCAGAGAGTTTGGCGTGCCGAGAAACCACAAAAAGGACGGCTCAGAGAGTTCTACCAATGCGATATAGATACAATCGGAACAACAAATCTAATTGCAGATGCTGAAACAGTCAAAGTTATTGTAGAAGTCCTAAAGGAGCTAAATTTCAACTTCCGCGTGAAGGTTAATTCCAGAAGATTGATCAATGAAATTCTGAAAGGCTTCAAAGTACCAGAAGACAGATTTATATCTGTAATAACGATAATCGACAAACTAGAGAAAATTGGAGAAAGAGAGGTTTTAAAAGAATTGTCAGGAATACCAAATTCAAGGAAAATTCTCAAGACCTTACGTCCCAAAGAAACAAACGAAAAAACTCTCGAAAGTCTGTCGAAATACGACCTTGCCGAGATAAAAGAATTCCTTTCAAATTGCAAAGCCCTAGGGGTCGAAGACAAATACATAGAATTTGACCCATCCCTTGCAAGAGGCTTGGATTACTATACAGGCATGGTGTTCGAGGGAGTAAGCCAGAACTCAGATTTTGGTACTCTTTGCGGAGGTGGCCGTTATGATAATCTTTGTGGAATGTTCTGTGATGAGAGTTTTTCTGGAGTAGGTGTGGCTTTTGGTTTTGAAAGGATAATTCTTCTTATGGAAGAACTGGGAGAGTTTGAATACGTCAGATTAAATTCGCAAGCCTTAATTACAATTTTTGAAGATCAAAATGATTCTCTACAAATTTATTCTCAATTAACAGCATCAGGTATTAACTGTGAAGTTTACCCGGAACCAGACACCATCAGGAAACAGCTTAAATTTGCCGATAAAAAGGGTGTTCCATTTGTAATAATAAGAGGTCCGGAAGAAATAAAGAAAAAAGAAGTCACAATCAAATTTATGGAGAGTGGAAAACAAAAAACAATCCCGCTAAATCAATTATCAACATACATAACTAATTATTATGAAAATCAGAATCGCTATTCAGAAGAACGGACGCTTGACGCAGCCAAGTCTCAAGATCCTCTCTTCACTAACTGGAGATACAGTTGAGAAAATACTTGTTAGAAATTCAGACATTCCCATATATGTGGATTCTGGGGTGGCAGACTTTGGAATTGTAGGTGAGAATGTCCTGATTGAGCAAGGATGTCTACTCGAAGTAGTAAAAAAGTTGGGATTCGGCAAATGCTCATTGATAATTGCCGCACAAAAAAAGATCAAAGATTTATCAGAAGAAAGGATTGCTACATCATATCCTAATACCCTTAAAAAATATCTCAGAAAAAAAAGGATTAATGCATCAGTCATAAAGATAAACGGCTCAGTTGAAATCTGTCCAGACCTGGGTTTATGCGATGCAATTTGTGACATCACACAGACAGGCCAAACTCTAGAAGAAAACAAGTTGAAAATCGTAGAAAAGATTTTGAACTCAGAAGCGGTTCTGATAAAAAGTCCCTTTCTCACAAAAGAAAAAGAAGATCAATTTAGAAAACTACTAACTCAATCAAGATGAAACAATATGAATTAAATCAGCTAGCCCCAGAAGAAGTAGATGCACTATGCCAGCGTCCAGCTATCGATTTCGAGTCAATTTTCGGAGTAGTTCGCGGAGTGCTTGATGATGTAAAAGCAAACAAAGATGAAGCAGTTCGCAGATACACGGAAAAATTCGACGGCATTTTGCTACAGTCATTTGAAGTCAGCGACGTAGAAATAGAAGAAGCTTGCGAACGCATCCCCCCAGAACTCAAAAAGGCATTTGAACTAGCAGCTCAAAATATCAAAAAATTCCACAAAGCTTCTGCCCCAACTCCCGTAGAACTAGAAACGTCAAAAGGAGTTGTCTGCAAAGCAGACTACAGAGGAATAGAAAAAGTAGGACTGTATGTCCCAGGAGGAACGGCACCCCTTCCTTCGACAGTTTTGATGTTGGGAATCCCCGCACGAATTGCAGAATGCAAAGAGATAGTGATGTGCACTCCACCAAACAAAGAAGGCAAAGTCCCAGATATCATCCTATATGCGGCTCGCCTGGCCGGGATTACGAAAATTTTCAAGATTGGCGGAGCCCAAGCAGTAGCAGCCATGGGGTATGGGACCGAAACTGTCCCAAAAGTCTACAAAATATTCGGTCCAGGTAACCAATACGTCACCTCAGCCAAGATGCTCCTATCTATAGAACCAAACGGAGCAGCGATGGATATGCCGGCAGGTCCGTCAGAAGTACTGGTCATAGCGGACGAAACAGCGAGAGCGGATTTTGTAGCTGCAGACCTGTTGTCACAAGCAGAACATGGAACAGATTCTCAAGTAGTTTTGGTCTGTCCCAGTTCGGGGAAAATAGAAGAAATTTTGAAAGAAGTCAGAATCCAACTGGCCAAACTTTCAAGAGCAGAAATAGCGGAAGGAAGTTTGGAAAACAGCTTCGCACTAAAAGTATCAAACATCGCAGAAGCGATCGAATTCTCTGACAAGTACGCGCCAGAACACCTGATTATCAATACAGAAAATGCTCGAAAGTACGCAGAACAGGTTCAGAACGCAGGCTCAGTGTTTATAGGTTCATACTCCCCAGAATCAGCAGGAGACTATGCTAGTGGAACAAACCACACTCTGCCAACATATGGCTATGCCCGAAATTATAGTGGAGTCAGCGTGTCGGACTTTATGAAAAAAATCACTTTCCAGGAATTGAGTGAAGAAGGTGTTCGCAGTCTCGGTGAAACAGTTGAGAAAATGGCCGAAGTAGAGGGACTGGGTGCACACAAAAACGCAATGACCGTAAGAATTAAATCACTAAAAGATGAATGAATTTACCAACAAAAATATCGTCAAAATAGAGCCGTATTCCCCTCCAATAGAGGGGCGTAGGCAATATCAAGGAATGCTCTTTGACTTCAACGAGAGAACTATTCCACCAAGCCCAAAAATCATAAAAGCCTTGAGTGGATTTCTCGATGAAGGGAAGCTTCAAGTATATCCTGAATACACCGATTTTGAGGCTAGAATTGCTGATTACGCAGGTGTTGATAATAAGGAAGTCATGGTTGTTAACGGTTCGGATCAGGGTATAGACCTTATTTTCAGAACTTTCACCTCAGCAGGAGGAAAGATCATCATCCCTTCTCCAAGTTTTGCAATGTTTTATCAATGTGCGGGAGTCACAGGCAACGAAGTTGTTGCTCCAGAATACAAGCTGGACTTTACAAACGAATATGCAGCATTTCCATTAAAAGAAACCTTAAAATCAATCGGTGACAACACAGAACTTGTGGTCATCTGCAACCCAAACAACCCAACAGGAACGCTAATCCCAATAGAGGACATCGAAGTCATCACAAAAAAGGCCAAAAACTCCATTGTCTACATCGACGAAGCATATTTTGAATTCTCTGGCGTAACTGCCACAAGCCTAATTAAAAAGTACCCAAATCTCATCATC
>CAZBZZ010000058.1:0-7237 GCA_964496555.1 uncultured Candidatus Peribacteria bacterium | reverse complement strand
CTCTCTTCGGATCGATCAAAATCATCTTCAATTCCTCAGGCGTATTCTGATACAAAAGAGCCATCAAAAACGCATTCATACAAACAGACTTACCACTTCCCGTCGCACCAGCGATCAGTAAGTGCGGCATAGTCTCAAGATCAGCAACAATAGGATTTCCCGACACATCTCGCCCAAGAGGCAGACGCAACTTCGAATCCATAATATCAAAAGCATCACTCTCAACTATCTCTCTCAAATGCACATTCGCACGATGGTCATTTGGGATCTCAATTCCAACCAAACTCTTCCCCGGAATCGGCGCCTCAATACGAATCGCCTTCGCCGCAAGAGCCATTCCTATATCATTTTTCAGACCTGTAATCTTCGACAATTTAACTCCCTCAGATGGTTTCAAAGTATATTGAATCACAGTCGGTCCAACATTAGCCTCCTGCATAGTCACATCTATTCCAAACTGCCCCAACTTCCTGTGGATATTGTCCGCACTTTTCTTCAAATAATCATCATCTGCCTGTATCTCAGCAACAGTAGAATTCAACAAATCCAATGAAGGGAATTCCCATTCAAAATCTTCATCCAAAGTCTTCTTTGAAGATTCCTCAGAAAGTTCCTTCTCAAAGTCTTTGCTCGCCCCACCCTTAGTTTCATCTCCAGCTACCTCCTTTTCTTTAGCTAAACTTTTAGCAATTTTTTCCTTTGCCTCTTCATCAGCAGACGCAGCAGCGTCCTTTTCAACCTCAATCCCCTCCTCTGCACCAGCAGATTCAGGAGCCCCAATAGCTCTCTTTATCATCAGCCCAGGCGCATCAACTTCTTCACTGCTAGAACCTTTGGCACCTTTGCCCAACAACCGACTCATCAATGAAGCTTGGTCTTCAGCATCTTCCAAATCTCTATGCTGTCTACTTTTAGCTGCAGTCGAAACCCTATCAGCAGATTTATCAATCTCGATAGTAATCTTCGGAGTAACCGCCTTCAGAATAGCCCTCAAAGACGATTCAAAAGTAAGCAATAAAGAAACTAGGAAAAGTCCTACAAAAACAACCCCAGAACCAATGTTCCCAATAGCAAGAAGCTGCCTAAACAAAAAGTTCGTAACAAACCCGATATAACCACCATGACTTCCAGCCTGCGCATAAGAAAGAATCGCATCAATCGGCACAGACATGTGGAGAACACTTAATATAGAAACTAAAAACAAAAACATTCCAAACATCCTACTCGCACCAAAAGTTATCTTTTTCGCCAAGAAAATCATGAATCCACCAACAGCAAAAAGAACAGGGATAATATAGATACCCCATCCAATAATCGGCTTCAAAAGTTGCACCCAAATATTCCCTACCAAACCAAACGCACCCTGAATACTCAAAATGGTAATAGCAGCTACTACCAGAAGCCCAACTCCCCAAATCTCTCGAGCAATCTGCTTCTTCACCTTTATCTTCATAGCAGCTTTTTTCCTCTTTCGATTCGTAGATTTGTAAACCGCAACCCTTCTCGGAGCAGCCCGACGACCAGAAGTCGCCCTCTTCCTATATGTTCTTTTTCTTGGCATAGTAGGTAAAATATAGCCAAAACGACAGATTATGGCAATGTAATATTAAAATCGCTTCCGAACCTGTCGATCAGTATAAATAAAATCGTCTTCCAACCTGTCTATCGCAGACATCGTATCAAAGTAGATCTGCTTCCTTTCAAAATGCTTTCCATTCCACAAAGCATTATCATATTCAAACAAATTCTCATACCGATCCCTGTAATAGCGAAGATCATCCAAAACATCCACATCTCTCACCCACCTCCTAACAAAACTACTAAAACAACTTGCAAACTTCCTAGAACCCATATTGTCAAAGACATAATAAACAAGATTGTTGTATCGCCCTTCATGATCATTAACATGATCCTCAAAATTCCTCAAATACGTCTCAGGACGAATCAGAAACCCCTCATCAGCATCCCACAAAAACATCTTCCACTCTCCATTCTCTCGATACAAATAATAGTTATGGGTCATCGAGTCATGAGCATTTATCAAGAAAGTTAACATCGCATAATCAAAAACATTCTGAACATCAATATCTTCATACAAACTCTCATCATCCGCATCCAACCCTTTTATAAACCGAATCAATTTCTCATCCGCATCCTTTCCTCCATACACATCATAATGAGCCAAAGTAATCTCATCATTTTCCTGATAAGCCATATTCGCTGGATAAGGAGACGTCACATTTCGAGCGTAATAATAATAATCAACATCCACTTCTCTATCAGCAAAAAACTGATCATCAATAGGCTCAGTGATCTGATAGAAGCCAAACGGAACACCATTTATTTCCAAAACAGCTTCTTCAAATTTTGGAGCCAAATACCCAAGATCTTCCATAATCCCATAGACTAACTTTTCAAAAATCATCGACTCATCAGCAATCAAACTTCTCATTTTAAACTCCCTTTCATTAAAAGGCTCAATAGTGAAAGACGGCTTAATATAACCACGATTCGCATTTCCTCGGGTTTTGATCACAGCCGATTGAGCATACAAATCCTCTCCAGGACGATCAATCTCAACATGAGCAGGATACCTAGTATTAAAAGTCCTATTCTTCAAAATCATTTCAAAATCCTCAGGTGCCATAGAAACGTTCACCTTCGCAACACTACTCAAGGAAGGAGCAGTCACCAAATTTGGCAAAATATAAGGATCATCAATCACATTCCGAGCATCCTTCTTCAAGTACTCAAAATCATCCTCTTTAACCTGCAAAACATAATAATCAACATTCCCATCCACAAACTCAACCAACAATTCAGCCTCAATTCTCCCCTCATTCATCTCCACCTCAACATCAAAAACATCCTCCAACAAAACCTCCTCCAGTTTCCATAAATATTCATAAACCCTCCCTTCTTTTTCAAAATAAACCTCAACCCCATCCTTTACCTCAATCAATTCAACATCCTTGTTCCCCCGTTTTCCACCACTCCACAAATCCTCCTCATCCTTATAGAAATCAAAATCCCGATCCTCTTCTCTGACAAAAACCTCAGCCGTCAGCTCAAATTCATCCCCAATTCCATAATTTTTGATCTTCCTACCATGCTGCCAATCAATAAAACTTCGAATAATAGATTCCGCCTCCTCAAGATAAACATTCCTATTCGGCCAAACCTCTCCACTATGAATATTCGAAAACAAACCCTCATAATAAGCCTTCGCCATCAGGTCATAAGCATGATGATAAGGAGTCATTACTTCAAACATATCAGGATCCAATTTCGTCTCGTCATAAGTCATATCTCCCTCATCAAAAACCAAAAAAAGTATTTTAAAAACACCCCACAAATTTATACTACTTTCAGGATAAAAAAGATCGCCAATACCAAATATAATTCCATTCAATTTCGCATAACAAATATACCCACTCAAAGCATTCTCCTCACTCACATCATCGAAACAATCCTCAGCATACAAATCAAAATCCATTTCCGGCATCCCCCAATTCAAAACTCTCTTCAAATACTCCCCTCGAGACAAGAAACTATATCTATAAAACCTCTCCCCCTCATTCAATCCTACAAAAAGATGTAAATCAGCCACAATAGATTCCGGAGTCTCCAAAGAATAACAAACCCTCACGTCATTCCACGAACCATCCTCTTCCCCCAAAGAACATTCGTAATCATATCCCGAATATTCGATCTCATCAGTATCTCTAAAAACTTGGAAAGCAATATCCCCAGTCACCAAATCCCTCAAATAATAAACCCCATCAACAAATTTCACCTCATGATCCGACCGATAAGAGAATTCGAAAAGCCCATTGTCCTCCTTAAAATAATTAGATTCAACCTCAGAAAACTTCTGCTCCAACCTGTAACCAGCCTCCACTTGCAATCCTAAATAAATAATCACCAAAATCCCCAAAACAAAGGCTGCAGTTTTTAAAGCTCTAATAATCATATTAAACTTCTAGGTCATTCTTTGACGACAAAACATTCACATCACTCACAGCACTCAAAGTCATCATATCCGCAACAAAATCACTCAATTTGTCATCATTCTTGAATTTGATATTAAAAGTGTAAGCCAAAACATCTCCTCTCTGTTTAGCCTCAACATTCAACAAAACCCTACTCTTCAAATATCGATCCAGAATCGGCTTGAAAGCCTCTGTCGACCCAACAGTCACATCAAATTTAAAATTCAAAACATACTCAAGCTTCCTCAATCCACCGAAATTCGTCTTATGTAAAAAGAAAATCAACCCACTAATCACCAACACTCCAGTAACAGCATAAGAAATCACTCCAACTCCAACCGCCAACCCGATAGCCAGCGAAAAGAAGATGAAAGCAATATCTCTCACATCCTTCACCGCAGTCCTAAATCTAATAATAGAAAACGCCCCAAAAATCCCAATCGCACGCGCAATGTTGTCTTCAATCAAAACAATAATCAGCGTCGTAATCACAGTCACCAAAATCACCGCAATACTGAAAGATTGCGAATACGAAAACCCCCTGTGCGTCTTCCTGTAAGTCCACGCAATAATAAATCCAAGAGCAATCGAAACCAGAAGCAACACAACGAGCTTGAGAGGATCCCCAATCAGGCTATCCACAGCACTCGACTTGAAAATTTCAAAGAAATTCATAGCGATAAGTTTAAATTATTTAAATAGTTTTTAAAAACAGGCCGGCACACCGTATTGAGCTTCAATTCCCTTACAATACTTCGAGAAACGATCCTTCCGAAGCCCATACATTTCGATAATATCATGAAACCACTTTGGCATCGCCCCATTGAACTTGACTTCCATTATGACCAAATCGTCATACTTTCTTTCATAGTCCGTGTCGAAATCCACACCACCCACCGCACTGACCTCTGGCGTCGCAAAACTCAAATTATAATCAAAGGTAACCCTAAATCTTTTATCAAACCTCGAAACAAAAGCTTTCCTTAAATACGTGACCAAAACCACAGGCTTCATCAAATTATAAGAAGTCTCATACAAATATTCATTCAAAAACTCCTTATCGTACACCTCAACCTTCATCAAACCAAAAGGATCCTCCAAAAACCCAAAATAGTCCTCCCCTTTCACAATTATCCGATCTTTCAAAATCACATCCCCACTCTTCCTTTTCAACTCAAAAAACAGGTTAGAATCTTTATCGATAGTTCTATGATAACTCCTGATTCGAACCTTCTTCCTAAGCTGAAGACCATCAAGTTTTTCGTGATAACATTTGAACCGAGGAGAGTCCAAATAAAGCGAATTCACCTCATAACCATGATCCCCAACCGTATACTCATCCCAATCCATATAATTCAACATTTGCGGAATTATCCGATCAGCAATCCCAATCGGCACTCTATACTTAAACTCCCATCTCCTAAAATGTAGATTTGCTCTAGTCATAAACTGATGCTTAACTCGACGGCGATTGTAACACAACGCTCTTGCCCCCACCACCTTTAGAGGTTATATTACTGCCGAATAAGTTTACAAACATGATCAAAACCCGTTTTGCGCCATCGCCAACAGGATATCTCCATGTAGGAGGCCTCCGAACAGCACTTTACTGCTATCTTTTTGCAAAGAAGGAAGACGGGAAATTTGTGCTACGAATCGAAGACACTGACCAGGAAAGATTTGTCGAAGGAGCGATGGAGAATTTGATTGGGACTTTGAAATGGGTTGGGATCGATTATGATGAAGGACCTCAGATCCATGAAGACGGATCAATAAAACAAATCGGCGACTGCGGCCCATACATCCAATCAGACCGAACAGAACTATATAAAGGACACGCCGAAAAACTCCTCGAGAGTGGACACGCATACCACTGCTTCTGTACCAAAGAACGCTTAACAGAACTACGCGGAAAACAAGAGGCAGCCAAACAAGCAACAATGTACGACCGCAAATGTGCAGAAATCCCTCTAGAAGAAGCCCGAAAGCGCGCTGCAGATGGTGAATCTTTCGTCATCCGCCAAAAAATCCCATATGAAAACATGAAATTCAAAGATTTAATCCGAGGAAACGTCCAATTCGACGGGAAAAACATCGACGACCAAGTTCTGGTGAAATCAGACGGATTTCCGACCTATCACCTGGCAAACGTCGTGGACGACCACCTAATGAAAATCACTCACGTTATCAGAGGAGAAGAATGGCTTCCATCCACTCCAAAACACATCTTCCTATACAAAGCATTTGGCTGGGAAGAACCAGAATTCGCACACATTCCCCTCCTGTTAAACAAAGACCGCAGCAAACTCTCAAAACGCCAAGGTCACGTTGCAGTTGAAGACTACATCAACGAAGGTTACCTTCGAGAAGCAATCACAAACTTCGTCGCTCTACTCGGTTGGCATCCAGGAGCAGGAGAAGAAAACGAACTTTTCTCACTTGAAGACCTCGAAAAAACATTCTCACTAGATCGCGTCCACAAAGCTGGCGCAATTTTCGATATAGAGAAATTGGATTGGTTTAACTGGTTGTGGAAAAGAAAAATATTTAATGAGGAAATGCAAAAAATTGCCGAAAATTTAGAGAAAGGAATCAAACGCATAGACGAAAGACCTCGAACACTACCCTACAAGTTCTCATCAAAAACACTAGAAGACAAATTCCTAAAGGAAAAAGGTGATTATTTATTTGAATTATGCAAAAACGACCTAACAGAAGAACAAAGAAACAAAGACAAAAACATTATGAGAAAAGCCTTAGCAGTAAGTGATGAAAGAATTTTTAAATTCCCAAAAGAAATAAAAAACAACCTAGATTACTTTTTTGAACTCAAAGATCTGAACACAAAAATCCTCGAACACCCCAAGATACAGATAACCCTAGACAAAGCAAAATTTGCATTAAAAACCGCAAAAAACACATTAGTAGACATATCCGAAGATAGATGGACTGAAGAAGAATTACAAAAAGAACTCATAGCGTTAGCTCAAAGCAGCCAATTGAAAAACGGCCAACTTCTATGGCCAATCCGTGCTGCTACATCCGGTGAACAATTCTCGCCAGGAGCATTTGAAATGCTATGGGCACTCGGGAAAACCGAATCACTAGAACGCATTCAAACCGCAATAACTAAGCTGTAGCCAGAAATCGACGTTTCACCACCAGCTGGTCAAACCCAAACCTAGAACTAGACCGAAACAGCTCTTTCCTCACCAGCCAAAACCGTGCACCTATTTCATGAATTG
>CAZBZZ010000057.1:0-7246 GCA_964496555.1 uncultured Candidatus Peribacteria bacterium | reverse complement strand
CCACCAAGAATCTTGATTAACAGACTCACCCATTAAAATTAATACATTAGACGATAAAACTTACCGATAAGAACTCTACCAAGAATGCTCTGAACAATAGCTGCTCCAACAACACCCAACACTATAGTAATAATCGCATTCTGTTGATCCAATTTGTAATAATCTTGAAGAACATTATATGTAACAACCAACATCCAGACACCAGCAATCATACTCACTAGATTGAAAATACTATAAACATCAACCAGTCCAAACAAACTCAAGAGAAAAGGAATAACAGTCAGCCAAGTCACAACGCCCGCATGTGCCAAAACCCTAAAGAAAGCCATATGATCACCTCTCGCATGAAAAACTTGCTGAGCAACAAAGCTCATCAAGAAAATCACAGCAAATACAGTCACAAGAGGAATAATTAAAAATTTAATCTGAAGAGAAAGGAAAAGAGTGGTCTGCAAGGCAGCCAAAATAATATTAATAAGAACAGGAATAACAAGAATCACAAAAGCCCAAACAGTCGCTTTTTCATCGTGAGCAACCTGAGAAACCTTTGTTTTGTCCAACTTTAAAATAGCAATACCGTCTTTCAATGCATCAATTAAAGATGATATTTTTTTAGAATGAGAGGTCATAAGAGGTAGGTTAGGAATCAACTCCAAAAAAAATTTTACATACATTTGGCCCTTCTGACAAGAAAAACTCGAGAAGTGCGCTTTGGGATGGGGGCAAACCTCTATATACTTCTACCACGTTTTAAATATAAACACATATTTCTTAATTTTTGATACTATGATCGAAAATTCTCTACCTGTTATAGCTGCAGGAGTGAGTGTGCTCGCATTGATCTATGCAGTCCTTCTGACTGTGTGGGTTGTGAAGAAACCTCGCGGAGACAGCAAAATGCAGGAACTCGCAAAATCTATTCAAGAAGGTGCAAAAGCATACCTGAATAGACAATTCATCACTGTAGCAGTTTTTGCAGTGATTATCTTTTTAGTATTAGCATTCGTAATCCCAGCTGGAGACTACAACCTAGGAGTCTGGACAGCAGTAGGATTTGCAGTCGGTGCTCTATTCTCAGCTTTGGCTGGATATATAGGGATGAACGTTGCCGTTCGTGCAAACGTTCGAACAGCAAACGCTGCGAAAAGCTCTTTGAAAAAAGCCTTGGAAGTAGCCTTCAAAGGTGGTGCCGTAACAGGTATGGCTGTGGTTGGTCTTTCTTTATTGGGAGTAAGTGGGTTTTATTACCTATTCACTCGTGTTTTGGAAATGCCAGCACCAACAGCAGCTAACTTATTAATCGGATTCGGATTTGGTGGTTCTTTGGTTTCATTATTTGCTCGTGTAGGAGGAGGAATCTTCACAAAAGCTGCAGACGTAGGAGCTGACATCGTAGGAAAAGTAGAAGCTGGAATACCAGAAGACGATCCACGAAACCCAGCTGTAATCGCTGACAACGTCGGAGACAACGTTGGAGATTGTGCAGGAATGGGAGCAGACTTATTCGAAACATACGCAGTAACACTTATCGCTGCAATGATCTTGGCCGCTAGTACACTGACAGACACTCTTGGAACAATCGGAATTGAATTCCCATTGGCTCTCGGAGCAATTGCAGTTATAGCATCAATTATTGGAACATTCTTTGTAAAGCTCGGGAAGAAACAAAACATCATGGGAGCTCTATACAAAGGGATGATCGTGACAGGACTACTGTCAGCTATCGGATTTTACTTCGCAACTGACTACCTCCTTGGAGATATTTATATTTTCTTGGCAACATTAGTTGGTCTCGGTATCACATTGTTCATCAACGTAATCACTGAATACTACACTTCAACAGACTACAGACCTGTGAAAATGATTGCAAAAGCATCAGAAACAGGAGCGGGAACAAACGTAATTACAGGACTTGCAGTAGGATTAAAAAGTACAGTTTTACCAGCAATTTTGATTTTGGTAGGAATCTACTTGGCATACTATTTCGGTGAACATTCACCATCTGTAGCAAATGGTATCTACGGGATCGCAATCGCAGCTGTAGCAATGCTTTCAACTACTGGGATGGTAATAGCAACAGATTCATACGGACCAATCACTGACAACGCAGGAGGTATTGCTGAAATGGCAGGACTTCCAGAAAAAGTAAGAAAAAACACAGACGCACTCGACTCAGTTGGAAACACAACAAAAGCAGTCACAAAAGGATACGCGATCGGATCTGCAGCACTCGCTGCGCTCGTGCTCTTCCAGGCTTACAACGAAGAACTAGCAAAAAACATGGTAGGCGGAGAAGGTCTAATCTTCGACATCTCTGACTACAGAGTTTTGATCGGATTATTTATTGGTGCTTTGCTACCATTCATATTCTCTGCAGCAACAATGCAGTCTGTAGGAAAAGCTGCATACACAGTAGTAGAAGAAGTACGAAGACAATTCAAATCAATCAAAGGAATCATGACTGGAAAAGCAAAACCAGAATATGGAAAATGTGTAGACATCGTGACTCGTGCAGCTCTACGCGAAATGGTCTTCCCAGGAATACTTGCAGTAGCTACACCAGTTCTAGTTGGATTCATCCTCGGGCCTTTAGCTCTTGGAGGACTTCTAGCAGGTGTAATCGTATCTGGATTCTTGCTCGCACTTCAAATGTGTACTGGAGGTGGAGCTTGGGATAACGCTAAGAAATACATCGAAGATGGAAACCACGGAGGGAAAGGAAGCATGGCTCACAAAGCAGCTGTCGTCGGAGATACAGTTGGTGATCCATTCAAAGACACTTCTGGACCTGCCCTAAATGCATTGATCAAAGTAATAAACACAGTTGCATTGATCATCGCTCCAATCATCGCTGGATACACTATCTGGAGTTTGTAAGAGAAGTTCACACAACAAAAAAAGCCGCGGGATCAAGCCTGCGGCTTTTTAAATTTTCAAATCAAACCAAAGTCCTACTCCCCTCCTTCTTCCTTCTTCTCTTCACCTCCTTCAGCAGGTTTATCACCACCTTCAGCAGCCTCACCTTCAGCGCCTTCAGCACCTTCTTCACCTTCAGCACCTTCTTCACCTTCAACAGGGATAGGTTCTTCTTCTTCCTCCTTAGGCGGAGCAACAGTAGCAACTGCCTCCTCAGGATCAGTTACCAAAGTAAATCCTTCAGGTAGTTTCAAATCAGCGATCTTTATAACATCACTGAACTCAGCCAATCCTGAAATATCAACCTCTATAGAAGAAATCAATTCTTTTGCGATACATTTGACCTCAACAGCATCCAAAGACGCCATGAAAGTACCTTCCTGTTCTCGAACAGCAGGAGCTTCTCCAACGAATTCGAAAGGAATCTTCGCAGTAATTTCTTTGTTCAGATCAACGTGAATCAAATCAACATGAATATAATCATCCGAAACAGGATGATAATCCACCTCATGAATCAACGCGTAGACCTTGTCAGCACCATCGACTTCAAGCTCAACCACCGTAGATTTACCGGCATCACGGTAAGCTCTTCTGAAATCTTGATAGTCCATCAAAAGTTGTTGATTCTCAACCCCCTTCCCATAATACTCAGCCGTAACAAAACCCGCTTTTCTCACGTCTTTCGCTTTTTCGACCATGTCTCTCTTCTTTGCTTTTAATTGTACAGTTTCCATAATTAGTAAAGTTTAAATTTGCAGCGCCAATACTAGTGGAAATGACTATTTATATCAATAGATTTTTATGGTAAAGTCCTCTTTGCGACTCATTTAACCAATCAAATCATGTTTGATAAAGCAAAAGACCTCTACAAAATCCAAAAAGAAGCACGCAAAATAAAGAGCGATCTAAAGAAAACACACATCGAAGCAGAGATGGAAGGCGTGACAGTAACTATCAATGGAGAACAAGAAGTTCAAAAAGTTGAAATCACAGATGAAGCCATCCAAAACGCACAAGGAAACAAGAAAAATCTAGAAGATGCTTTGGAAAAAGCTTTCAACAAAGCAATTAAAAAATCTCAAGAAATTGGAGCAGAACGAATGAAGGAAATAATGGGAGACATGAATTTCCCAGGGTTAGGCGGCGGACAATAGACTCAGCCCTTTAACCTCTCCTCTCCAATGAAAAGCTCAAAAGAACAATACAAAAGATATGTTTATGGAATCATCGGATTTTTCATAGCTGCAATTATAGCTAACGTTTTCCGCTACTCAACCGCTATAAACAATCCCGTAGATCCAAGCTCAACAGAAGAGGTTTCTTTCCTAATATATATAGGCGATTCAGTGAACGAAATAGCAGACTCACTCGAAGAAAAAGAACTAATAAACAGCTCATGGGCGTTTTATTGGTACACTCGCCTACACGATCTCGACGAAAGCATAATCTCAGGCAGATTCATGCTCAATAAATCAATGACAACTTCAGAAATTCTGACAATAATCTCAGATCCAGCCGCATCGGAAGCAATCCTCACAATCCAAGAAGGCCTCACTATAAAAGACATAGACACACGTCTCGTAGAAATGGAATTCACACAACCTGGAGAATTCACCGAAGCAGCAAAAAACTTCACAGGATATGAATACTACTCATTCCTCGACCCAGCAATCCAAGGCTCACTTCAAATACCAGTCGAAGGATATTTATTCCCAGACACATATTTTCTAGAACCAACTGACTTTCATCCAGATCACGCAATGTATAGAGCAATCGACCAATTCGAAACAAAAATCGAACCACTCAGAACGCAAATCGAAGAATCCCCTCGCACATTCCACGAGATAATAACAATGGCCTCAATCATAGAAAAAGAAGTCTTCGGCAACGAGGACCGCCACATGGTCTCAGGAATCCTTTGGAAACGACTAGACTCAGGTTGGCGCTTAGACGCAGACGCAACCCTGCTCTACACAAAAGACGACAACACTATCACCGCAGCAGACCTAGCAACAAACTCTCCATACAACACTAGATTAGTAGGAGGCCTTCCACCAGGACCAATCTGCAATCCATCTCTCGAAGCAATCGAAGCCGCACTAAATCCAGAAAGCTCAGGATATTGGTTCTACCTCAACACAAAAGATGGCACCACAGTCTTCGCCACCAGCAACGAAGAACACAATGTAAATAAGGCTAAGTGGCTTTAGGATACCTCTAGGCCTTCACAGTAATTCCATCCAAAATACGAATGCCATCCATATCATAACTCATCCTCAAGATCTCTTTCATTAAAGATTTTATACGACTTTTCGATTCAACATCCAAGTCTATTTCATAAGCATACATCTCATTGGAACTATCTGTGGACTCAAATTCTTTCAAATATTTATACGGACGAACCTCAAAATCCATTCCCTTAACAACTTCGTGGAAAGAATCCCTTGGATCCACTCCTCCAATTCCTTTTTCAAGACCAATAACAATCTTATCATCAAAATCAACCTGATCCAGAACAGGCTTAAAAGGCTTAACATCCAAAGTGCCCACTGCACGATTCAATCCTGCAGCATTCTGAAAACCAGTCATCTCATGCAAATAATCACTAACCCAATCTCCAAAAATCATCTTCAGTTTAGCAATAGCTTTAGCACCATAATAATTAGCCACATTCTTCCTCTCAAATTTGTTAGATTTTATCCCAAAAAACGCATAAGGGTTCTCAAACAAGTCCTCTAACTGATCCTTAGCCAACTCACTCACATACAACTCCCACTCCAAAGGACAAACCCGAACATGAGTAAATAGATCCTTCTTGCTCAAACCACCCATCTTCATAATAGGAGAACTAAATTCAAAAACAGGCACATCATGCGAATCCAAGGAAACAAACGGAACTGGAGCTAAATTATTATTAATAACTATACCAGTATCAGAAGTGTCACTTCTAGAAACAAAGGTGTTATACAACGTAACTCCACAATGAGAATGCACTAGATAAGCAGCCTCTCTGAAGGACGCCCCTTTCGGTAACATTCTCAAATCACCATGAGGCGTTTTGAAACAAGTTTGAGGCCTTAAAATAGAATCTCTAGCCTCCTCAAGAATATCAACCCCAGGGTTATTAAGCTTAAGGTTTATAAGACCCTCAACCTTTTCCAAAATATCGCTAGGAGCTTTGACATTCTGAGCATTTGCTCCAACTCCACGCTTTCTCCTGTGTTCACTTCTCTTATCATTAATCCTAATTTTAAATTGCCTCCTGTATTTTCTACTAAAACCTTTAATCATAAGACCTTTTTGAACAAAAGAAGACAACAATTCCTCATAAGATTCATTTTCAGCATCTTCACCCTCAACATCTTCCGCCTTATCATCTTTCCTTATGAAAGTACCCGTTGGAGTCAACCAATGAGTTTTAGAATCAGTAGTCGGAGCCCGCAAATGTTCAACCATTTCAGCACCAGAAATATCCAAAGCAGCAAGAATTTGCCAATAAACTTTTCCAATATCTTCAGGATCATTCACAGTAATTAGTAACTCCTGCATAGGATCCATACTATTGATACCAAAGTCATCCATATAAAGATCATCAAAATCCTTATCAACTCTCTTCGTATAATACTCCAAACCATAAGAAACAAATTCAGTTCCACAAACCTCGTTAGAACAAGATGTCTGCACATCAGAATACACCTCCTTTTCAACCTGCTGCATTGAGAAAACCCTAGAAGATCTAAGTGAATGAAAATCCCTATAAAGCACAGGATTCATTCTCTTAACCAACTCATCCACAAAAGGTTCACAAATACCATAAACCTCCATCAACCTAGCCAATGGCAAATAAACTTCATAAGTCTCCCTAATAGTTCTTTCATTAGACTCCTGAGCACGAACTCCTTTCTTAGCATCCAAAGTCATCATATTATGAAGACGATCTGCAAATTTGATAAAAGCAACCCTTATATCCTCCTTCATCTCAAACAAAAATCGGAAAAAAGTAGCTTCATTTTTATTATTAAATTTTACATCCACACCAAGTTCTTTAGAAATCTCTTTCGATATAGTTTCCAAATCATCCAACTTACTCACTTTTGTAACTCCACGCACCAAATGCACAGATCTCTCAATCAAATTTTGAATTTTCACAGGATCAACATCCTCAAATCTGTGAATATACATCCCCACATCAAGTAAATTTTCATCATTCACTTCTTGAATATCTTCAATATCATCATGCTTAAACGCTCCAAGAATAGAAGAAAGACCACACAAACCAATAACCCTCAAAGTCAAATAAAGAGCACCTTTATCTTTGTTCGCCAAAGCC
>CAZBZZ010000056.1:0-7376 GCA_964496555.1 uncultured Candidatus Peribacteria bacterium | reverse complement strand
GACGCTGATGCCTAGCGAGCTGATGATAGAGGTGAGGAAGAGTGTGAAGACTGAAAAGCTGAGTATGAATCCAGCTATGATTCCGTATGGGCGGTTGCGGCCTCCTACTGCTCCTGAAAGCATGATTGGGAGTATTGGTAAAATGCAGGGAGAGAGTGTGACTGCTACTCCTGCTAAGAAACTTGTGATTAGTAAGATCATTGTATGCGGGCTAATTGTTGTTTACTGCTTCCATGAGCTCTTCTAGAGTCATCAAGCCTACCCATTCTCCAAGTTTGTTACCCTCTTTGTCAACTAATACGAATGTGTGTTGGTAGTTTACGTCGTATTGTTCTTTGAGGGTTTTCTCTGAATCGTAGTCGATTTTGTAGATGATTGTGTTGGTTGGGATTTGGTTGACGTTTGCGAGAATGTCTTTTTCTGCTGCTCGGCAAGTTGGACACCAGCTTGCGTGAAAAAAGAGAACTGTTTGTTGGTTTGCGGGGATGTTGGTTAGGGCTTCTGTTGAATATTCTTTGTAGTTTGAGGTTTGGGTTTCTTCTATGTTTTCTGTTGTGGTGGGGGTGTGGTTGCAAGCTGTGAAGATTGAGAGGGTGAGTGCTAGCGTGAAAAGTGTGAGGAATTTTTTCATAGGATTGGGTTAGGGGAGTGGGGTTATTAAGAATCGTTTGCAATAAGGATTATAACTGGTTTTGTGATAATTGCAAATTTGGATTGGTTTTGTTAATCTTGTGGGTGGACTCTGTTTTGTACGCTAGGATCTCGAAATCTTTCTCTTACATCTATTAAGGGAGCTCTATATGTCTTCAGATCGTGGTCTGGAGATGCGGGCACCCACCTTGCAGCTAGCGGGGTATAGATTAGAGGTTCGGCGGCAGTACGGGGTTTTTTGTTGTGGTTTTTTTAGGGAGAGTGAATGGTTGGCGGCTTGACAAAGATAGTAAAACCTGGTATTCTCCGGTCTTAAATTAATAAGATTAAATATGTCAGATGTGAATGGTTTTTCGCGATTTGAGGAGGATTGGTTCACTGAAGGTGAAAATTTAGCTGCTGAGGTAGCTTGTTTTGCTGAAGGGGATCGTATAGATGCTGAGGCTCAAGAGGCTTGGGAGAAATTGCTGTCTGGTAATGTTGTGGTTTTGCCTCAAGTTGTTCCTGAGATTGGGGAGGCTCCTGTTAGAAAGAGGCTTCGGCGTGTTAGGCTTGCTGTGGCGGCTTTGATGGGGCATTAATTTGGCTTGTGAGTTTAAGTGGGGTTTTGTAGAATGCGGGGGCTTTTTAAGTTAGCCGCGGTAACTCAGGGGTAGAGTAATCCCATGGTAAGGGATAAGTCGGGGGTTCAAATCCCCCCCGCGGCTCCAGGGTTTGCACAATAAATGTTGTATCAACTAGGTTTAACCTGTTAGTGGTGGTTTTTGGTGGAGCTTGACAAAGAAATGGCTTAAACAAGCCATTTTTGTTCGAGAAAAATGGTAGGGGAATGTGGTGTAGTATGCTTTTGTGCTATAATCCTGCATGTTTAGTCTTAATTGTTTTTGCATGAAAAAATTTCTATTCTCGCTTGGTCTCGTTGGTTTGTTTTTGTTAGTTGTACCTAGTGCTTATGCGGCGTTAATTACCTCGGGTGATGTGCCTCTTGAGGTGCTTGGTGTGAATGATAGGATGTCTACTAGAGGTATGATCCTGGTTTTTGCAAATTATTCTTTTATTTTGTTGGGGGTTTTGAATCTTATTTTTGTTGTTACATATGTTGTGAAAATTGTTAAATCAAGGGGCAAGCCTAGTGGTGGAAACAAATATTTTGGAAACTTTTCATTTTTTGTCCTTGCTCTTATTTTGTTGTGGTTTGGACTTCTGGCTTTTTCTTATTATTTACTTTTTTTATTGGGAATTTTGAATCTTATTTTGATTTTTGTACATCTTTTTAAAATTTATCGGTCTATAGATGACTCAAGTGGCGGTGGTAAATACGTGAGAAGTTTACTGTATTTTGTGTTTGCCCTTGTAGTGGTTCTTTTTTGGTTTATTGCAGCCAATCAGAGAATGTGTGCTGCTCCTCCTGGGTCTGATTATGATTGTGGAGGGTTTGATGTCCAACTTACTTTTTAAAAAAATAATTATGAAAAAATCCCTATTGTTTTTTCCGATTGTTTTATCTCTGTTCTTTGGGTGTTCTGGTGGACAGTTGTCGGAGGTTGCACCTGAGTTCTTTGAAGATCCAATATATTGTGAAGTGGATTCAGATTGTACGTATCAGGAAGTTTGTGGGTGCGATAAAATGGAGGCAATAAATGTTTACAATGAAAGAAATGAGGGTTGCAAGGATGAGCTGGAATGTTTGGTTGAACCTCCGAAGAAGGTTGAGTGCGTGAATAATAAATGTGAGTTGGTGTTTTAGAGTTTATGTAGGGCGTGTTATAATTGTCCCCGCAATCACCCTGGGTGTGCTCGTCTAACTCCTCTTGCCCAATGTGCGGTTGCTCTACCAAAAACGGCTAAGGCTAGCGGAAAATCGCCTTTTAAAACATTCGGTTAAGCATGGTAAGCAGAGCTTGCAGCTTCGCTGTAAGGGATAAGTCGGGGGTTCAAATCCCCCCCGCGGCTCCAGGGGTATCTTACAGTCCTAGTCTTTCTAGGCATTTTTCTTCTTTTTTTTCGCCCTTTTTCTTACATTTTTTTCGAGATTTTCTTCCTTTGTAGTCGCAATTTTGTTCAATCATGTCTCCGTATGCACTACAAATGCTTCCAATGGTTTTTTCGTCGGTTTCTTTGTGGGCTTTGATGCAGAAGATCTCTGCTTCGTCTGTGAGACTTCTACATGAGCTTGGGGTTTTATCTGTTCTTTCACAGGCTTTGGAGACCTGTTTTGCAACATTGGCGCACATTTTTTGTGTGGGACTTTTTTTATCTGGTTTTTCGCCTGATGGGCCGCATGCCATTAGGGCTGCTGCAGCGAGGGCGAGTGTTGGTGAAAGTCTCATGGTGGGTGATGTTCCAAAGTTTGTTTTTATCCGTGGCCAACTGGAGAGGTTTGAAGGTGGATGCCGTTGCCGTGAGGATGTTGATTTTGAGGAGCTTTTCTTAGAGAACTATAGTACTCTAGTTCTTTTTCTCTTCTAGATGTTTCATGAATATTTGCCAGAAATGCTTCAAGGGTTTCAAAAACTCCTCTTCTGGTATCATTCATTGCTGTATGAAATTCTGGAGATTGAAATGAAGGATTTTGGGTGTCAGTAGCTTTAAGCAATCCTTCCATTAATTCTGGTTGTTTTTGTTCGAGATTGCGAGTGTCTCCTAGGTTGATAGGTTTCATAATTGATGGTTTAAGTGAAATATGGGGGTAACTTTACGTGAAAACCAAAGGTTTGTCAAGCAAGTGTATAGGTCCAATACATCGTGGAGGGTTTGGCAGAAGATTTTTTGCGTACTGATAATACAAAATTCTCATCAAAAAACGCAAGCGGACTTGTGTATTGCAGGGAGGCATGCGGTCTGTGAAAGTTGTATTCAACTAACCATTGCATAAGGTAATGATTCAATGTTGAAAGATCTTCGTGGAACATGCCTTCCTGCAAAAACTCCTCCTGGAGCGTTCTGTTGAACCTCTCCACTGCTCCATGCTGTTTTGGACAATGTGGATATGAAAAATAGTGTGGCATCCCTTGTTTCTCCAACTCCTGATGGAACTCCCCCAAAAACTCAGCTCCGTTATCCGTATGCATATTCTTCACCTGATACGGTAATACGTACTGCAACTTCTTCAGAAAATCCACACTTGTTCTCGAACTATTTCGACTATATGCATACGCAAATGCTATCTTTGTCACTGTATCTATCGCTGTTTTGACATAATAAACCTTGCCATACCGATACAATACTATCGTATCCATCTGTATATGTTCTCCGGGCTTCCCGTGCTCAATGAGGTTCTTGACCCTTTGCCTTTGTCCCCATTTCCACCCGTATCCTTTCCTTTTTTTCTTCTTCCGATAATACATACCATATCTGTTAATAACTCTCCCTATCGTACTTTTGGAAATGGGGACATCTAAAAGTTCAAATATCTTTTCCTTCCCATAATGTGGATACAACTTTCTCAACCTCTGTATCTCTTCGATAACAGATGGAGCTGTTTCTGGTTTCCTCACTCTTCTAGGTCGTCGTGATTTCTCTTCCAACCCTTTTAGTCCAAATTCATTAAATCTCTTCTTCCACTTCCAGAAACAGCTCTCTGATATGCCAAAATAACGTGCTGTACGGGCTCCGTTCCCATGTTTTGAATAATAATCCATCCACTTCAACTTTCTTTGTGCTTCTCTGTTAATATCTTGTTCTTTTGCTATTTTCCAGGCTAGATCAAAGCGTTTGTCATAATAGACCTTGCCTCCACCCGTTTTTCCGTGGATATTTGAAGAGGGTTTAGTAGTCATAGTGAAAATGGGTTAGTATACATTTTCATTCTACTAACCCCTCTTCGATGTGTCTGAACTTATTCAGCAAGGGGCGGAGGGGTGTGATTGGAGAGTGGGGGTGGGTTGACAATTTTTTGATTTGTGTTAAGATTGTTTGCCGAATTGTTAATTTTTATCGCGTGAGGGTTGATAGTATAATTCCTTCTTCTGAAGAATCAGAAGTGGATGAAACATTAAGTTTGATTGAAAGTGAATCAGGGTTTGATTACTTTGAGGATGAGGTTGATTGTTGGTGGGAGGAAGATTTAAAAAGGGATCTGGCTATTATTGATGAGATTGAGGATGAAGTTTTGCCTGCTACTTTTCGTATGCAGGGAGAGTCTGATGACAGGTGGTTGGGTATTATTCAGAGGTATGTCGCTTTGGAATCTAATATAGTTATGGATTTTGATTTAGATGAAAATGTTGACACTAACTATTTGGATTGGATGTTGAATGTGACTGTTCCGGCTACTTATACTTTTGAACTTCTTTCCGAAATGCGTCCTGATAAGTGGTTTTCTTTGGACTATTTTTCCAGGTATTCGAAATTGAATGGTCAGTTGAATGATGAACAGAATATGGGGCGAATAAGAAAGGCTTTGGATAGGTTAGTGGAATTTACTCATAAGGAAAGATATGGTTTGGATTTTGTTGTAGAAAGAGATGGGGAAGAAGGAGTTTCTTATAGGGTTGTTAGAAGACAGGTTGAAGAAGTTTCTGAAAAAGACAATGAGTCTAGCTCGGAGGGTTCTGAAGAAGAGGGTAGAGAGAGTGAACGTGGGAAGTTTGTGCCAATGGGTGTTGAAAGTATGGGGCGTGTATCTTCTCTTGGGAGTAGTTATGTTGAGGAACAGTGGAAGCATCGACTGTGTGACCACTCTGTGTTTTCAAGAGAAAAGGAGCGTGATTTGATTCGCAGAGCTCAGGCAGGAGATTTGGAATCGAGGAATGAGCTTGTTGAACATAATATTAAGTTAGTGAGACTTATAATGGAGAGATTTGGAGTGAAAGAAACTGACACTTATTTTTTCGATTGTTTGCAGGAGGGGACTATTGCTTTGTTTACTGCTATTCGTAAATTTGACCTAGTTGAATTTGCTGATGGGAAATTCTCAACCTATGCTGGTTGGTGGATTAGACAGGCTGTTACTCGTTATATCGAGGATCGTGAAAGTGGAAATGTGCGTAGAGCAAATTGGTTACACTATGAAGTGAATAAGGTTAAGAGCTTTACTGCTTCTTATAAAAGTGATTTTGGGAAGTATCCACCTGATGATGTGGTGCAGGAGTTTTTTGAATACTCTGATGAGAAAATGGAAACGGTTAAAAATACTATTCTAAATGGATTTGCAGAGCATTCTAATGAGCTGGATTCTGAGGATGGAGGGGAAAATGAAAGTTTTACTTTGGCAGATACAAATACCTTGAATAATGGAGAGTCTTTTTATTTTGAAAGGGATATGGTTATTGATAGATCTGTTGATCAAACTAGGTTTCAATTGCTGGATGTTTTGCTTGGTATGTTTGAGGCAAAAGTGTTCAAAGGTGGACAGTTCGCGCATCTTGCGAAAAGAGATCTCTATATGTTTGCTAGGTATTGTCCGGATTTTTTTCCGTTTGTGGATTTTGTGGGGGCGGATTCGTCGGGAGATATTGCTGATGAATGTGGTTGTTCAAAAGAGTATGTTAGGCAGGTTTATACCCCTATTTTTAAAAAACTTGAAGCGAGGCTTCATACTCCAGTCAATCTTCGGTCTTTTATGACTCATACTCATAACAGGAGTTTGTAAAATTAAATTCCTATTCCACCACGTCTTTTACTCTCTCCCATGTACTCAACCCGATTGCTTCTATTTCTGTTGGGGCTATGTTGTGTTCTTCAATGAGTGCTTCGCAGCGATTTATTACT
The DNA here is from genome assembly GCA_964496555.1 of uncultured Candidatus Peribacteria bacterium. GTDB lineage: Bacteria > Patescibacteriota > Gracilibacteria > UBA1369 > LOWO2-01-FULL-3 > JABILX01. The sequence continues at coordinate 1,013 of CAZBZZ010000056.1, read as the reverse complement.
TTTGACATTATCCTTTTGCATATTCGAGGAATTGGATTTGGCATACTTAGAATTTTTCTTACAGAGGTCATAGTTAAGGTTGTGGTGTCTAAAACTTCTTGTGTTGGAGATTCTGAATCGGGGATTTGTATTGGCGGACGATCCACAACCTCGTTTAATGCATTTAAAATCATCAGGGTTACTCTTCCTACTTGTGAACCATTTAAGCTATTGTCTTCTGTGTTTTTGTGAAAAGACACTATTTCTTTTTGGAGTAGATTCCCTATTAACGGTTGTTTTGCTCGTTTTTTTATTGAGCCTACTAGGCTATCGACTATTCCATCGAGAACTTCCTGTCTTTCTATTGCTTGTTTCATTTGAGTGTTAGTTGGGCGGCAGTTTGCCAGTCTTGGTTGTGGGTGTCAATCTTTGTTTTTTTCTTGGTTCCTGGAATGTGTCAATAGGTTGTTTTGGCTTGTTTTTCTTTGGATTGATAATTTGAGGTTGACCTTGGAATCTAAATGAGTAAAATCCGTGGAGTCTCATTAATTTTAATCAATTATTTGTATGTCAGGTTTAGGAAAACAAGATGGACCGTCAGTTCTGTTGGTGGAGGATGATGAGATTGTGCGTGAGATGGTAACAGAAGCTTTGGTTGCTGAAGGAGCTGGTAAGGTGATAGTGGTTGATACTGGAGCTGCTGCCCTTGGTGTTTTGTATAATTCTAGACCTGATCGAGTTTTGACTGATTGGGGGTTAGCTGATGGACAAACAGGGGATCAGGTTGTTTCTAAGGCGGCTGAAAAGGGAATTTATGTTGAAGTTTTGTCTGGAAATGCTGTGGCGAAGAGGCATTTTGAAAGCATGGGGTTTGAAGGTCCTGTTCATACAAAACCTGTGCATGATGTGAGAGGGCTTAGTAGAAAACTTCTCTCGGGTGTTCTTGGTTGACATTCCAGAAGCGAAATGGTATAAAACTCTCCTTGCTTTTTAACTTATTTAAAGTGGGTAAAGGGGATGAAAATTTAGATGGT
>CAZBZZ010000055.1:0-7418 GCA_964496555.1 uncultured Candidatus Peribacteria bacterium | reverse complement strand
TAATGGCAACAACTAAAGGCAACGTAATGGGGATGACTCCAGAAGACGCAATAAAAAACAGTATAGAACCAGACAACACCCCACCAATCGATCTAGACTCAATACAATTAACAAGACAACTAGACATGGCAGTAAATGCAAGACGAATGACAAGAGAACATGCATTACGATGCATGGGATACAAAGTCTAAAGACCACACATTCAACACAACAAAAGAGCGACTTTCCTTTCGGATGAGTCGCTCTTTTTTTATCCTCCAAAATTCACACACTAAAACCTACTCCAACACCGCCTCCCCAGCATCATCAAGATCATCCATATTATGAGCTTTCACAAAAGCCTCTGAAACAGTATAGAAATAGTCTCCTATATACAGAATTCTGTTCAACCATTTCGTATAATCATAAGACTCATTATATTCAGCCTCAAAGTCTCCATAATGAGTAGCAGTCCCACGAAGCTCAAATCCATCATCAACACTCAAATCATAGATATAAGCCCCTTGAAAAACACTCTCACCCCAAGTCCAACTCGGAGTATCAGGGTCGTTCTTCACATCATCTGAGATCTCAGCAACATTAATAGGGAAAGCCATAATCCCCTTTCCTTCATCGAACAACAAAGCCTTGTGATTCCAATTCAATTCACTGTGAGTCCCACGATCCCCTATCACCTCTTTATGCAATTCAACTGGATCACTAACATCAGAAACATCAAACATAGCCAATTTCACTCCCTGATACCAAGCCCCCTCAACACCCATGTCATCCATCTCCTCCTGAGTCATAGCATCTGTATCCAAACCAAACCCAATTAAATAATCATCCCCATAAGGATGCAAATAATCACTGAATCCAGGAATCTTCAATTCACCCAAAACTTCAGGATCACGAGGATCCTCAACATCTATTACAAACAAAGGATCAACAGTTTTAAAAGTCACCATATATGCACGATCTCCAATAAATCGCACAGAGTAAATTTCCTCACCAGGCGCCAAACCTTCCACACTTCCAACCACCGTCAAGTCCCCATCCAAAACATATAGATTGTTCAAAGACGAATCATCCCAAGTAAATCCCTCTGTTGTAGCGATGCGGAAATAGTCCCCACTTTCATCCATCGCAAACTGATTTAAAGTCCGTCCGTTCACAGTTCCACTCGTTAAATAAGCCATCTCCCCCTTCCCAAGCCGAAGCTTGTGAATGATAGTTTGATCATCCCAAGAACCTCCCCACTCATCCCAGAAAACAGGACTGTAGTAACGCTCAGCTATATAAAGATTATCGCGAGAAGCATAAACATCACCGCTAGTCCCAAGGACAACCTCTGTCTCAACCTCAGAATCAGAATCGCTCAAATCAATCCCCGCCACAACCATATAATCAGATGAATTTGCCCCCGGAACAAACAAGACATCGTCACAATCACAAGCAGCCAAAACTTCTCCTTCAGCCGTATCAGCATACAAAGGAACGATAGTATCGTCTTCTTGAACATCATCTAAATACCAATAATTAGAATACTTATTCGTAATCACATAAAGCATGTCATCAACCTTCCTCGAATTTGAATAATAACCTTCAAAAGCCAACTGCCTTTCAATGACCGGATCATTCCGATCCTCTATATCAACAACATAAACTTCAACCAAATCGCTATACCCCCAAGAAAGAGAGTCCTCCAAAAAGTAATCCATATAATTATAACTGTTTCCAATCACAATCAACTGATCTCCATCCACATACATTTCACTTGGATAAAAATCATCATTTTCAAAAGTCACACGCGAAACCTCCCTCATCCCATCAGGCGGATAAGAGTCAACGATCCGCACAGTATCATCTTTCAAAACATAAACATACTGAGCATCATTTTTCACAATATCAGCCTCATCAACTCCTTCCACTTGAACATTGGTACTCGAAAATTCAGCACCACCTTCAGCTCCTCCTTCAGCACCAGCTGCCTCTTCAGCCATTTCCATAGGAGCGTCCATTGCATCAATCAAAGACCCTCCTCCTTCAAAACCTTTATAATAAACCTCGACCTGTTCAGCTAAATACGCCCTCAAATCCTCACAACCAGAAAACTCCTCAAGCTGCGCAACCACAGTTCCACCACTCTTAATTCCCTCATATGTATTTGAAAGTTCATAAGTGTTCTCACTATCAATTCTAAAGATCATGTCCGACATCTCTCCACGAGTAAGAACTTTTGAAAAGTTTTCAACAGAAGCAGGAATCGCTCTCAATCCCTCCAACGCAACCACAAACCCATGAAACCAATTATCATTATTATCTTCATCCAGCTCCAAACCAAGCAAATTCGCAACCATCTTGCTAGCCTCAGCAAAATTTATTTCATCCTTTGGACGGAAAGTCCCATCGTCATACCCCTCAACAAATTCCAACTCCACCGCCTTACAAATATAAGGTGAATACCAATCATCCCCAACATCCTCAAAACAATCTTTCCCCTCAGGTTCATATTCAGTCGCCCCCATCACAATCTTCAAAAACTCAGCACGATTTATATTCTCATCAGGCTTGTATGTCCCATCATCATATCCTTCCACAATTTCATTCGATTGCAGGTAATTTATAGCATCAACATTCGGATGATTAAATTCAACATCCGAAAAAGCTCCAGCCGCATCCATCGCAGGCAAAAGAGCCGCCATCAAAGCCATAATTGCAAAAATAGCAATGATAACTTTAACCATAGTTTTCTTTCCTCTCATAGTAAGTGAGGTTAATTTTAAAAAGCCTTCAAATTCTACTAAAAAGCACTAGAAAAGGCCAGAAAGGTATCGAGAATAATCCTATTTTTCTTGCGCACGCAGATCATCAATAGCTTCACCTATAACACCAGCCCACGAAGAATCTTTTGGAGAGTCAATTCCAGCCATACAAAGCTTGGCCTCGATCAACCCCAGAACAACCTCAAAATAAACACAAGTAAGATCTTTAATCTCTCTCGCTGCATCAATACAAAATTTTTCACAAAGCCTACCCATGTCCACCATAATCATCCAAGCATGCACCTCATCACAATCTTCATCAGCAATCTTCACCTCAGCCATTTTTGCCTGAAGAGCAGGAATCAAATAATCCAAAGAATTACTCACAACAGACAGAGCAGTTTCAAATTTCGAGAATTCATCATTTTCATAAACCTCATCATTACCAAAAATATCCACAGAATCCTCAATTCTATCAACCCCGGTACCCATAATAATTAGTTTAAAGCAAATTTGGAGACGATCTTACCTCGCCCACCACAATTCCGTCAAGACCTCCCTCCCAAATCCTTTTCTAATCCCTCCACAAAGCCACTAAACACAGGGCCCATTTGCTCCACTCGAATTCTGATAATTTCAATAATTCGCAATCGATGGTCTTCTCTCATTCCTTTAACAACCTGAACCAAAGAATCCCTCATAACCACCAGATCTTCAACACGCCCCTCCGTGTCAACAAGCCCAATTGAAGTAATATCTTCAAAAACTGGTTCACACCTCCGTACATCAAAAGTTTCAAATAAAGAAACATCATCCAACACTGCACACTCCCCTTCCAAAATCCTCAAGACCTGATCTCGAGCATTATCAAATTCTCCTTCATGAAAAGGCTCCTCACAAGCACTCCACATTGCACACCCTATGCCCTCCTCAGAATCTTTACCCATACTTATTTTATTAAAAAAAGACTAGGCAGCTTCAGCTTCATCAAACGTAGGCTTTGCAGCGCGCCTAGCAAGAAGATTCTCACGAATAAGAACCTCTATACGAGATCCCATAGCAAAGTTATCGCTAACCAGATTCAAACCATCACTTTGCATTCTAGTAACCTCCTTAGTCAGCGCTTTAGAGGTAGCATCTCCCCACTCATCACCATGAATAGTTCTAACATCCTCAACAATCGCACCAATTGTAAAAGCCCTGTCAACATCATTCATTACACGAGTCAACTTCATAGCAACCCACCTGCGAATCCCTGAAAAAACATCAGCACCCACAACATTCCGATTTTCAGTTAAGGAACCAACACCGTTGGTAATATCATTCATCATTTCCTCCATTCTTTCTTCACACACATCCATACCCTCCCACTCATCTCCAGCCACCGCCACAATTCTATCAACAATTCGTTCAAGCTCTTCAGCAGGAACCTCATCCACATCCCTATGATCATTTATTGAAACCATACCCATGATTATTTGTTTAATTTTTAAAAGGACAAAATCTTACCAAAGCATATAACCCCCTGTCAATCCCTTCCCTTACCAAAAACTTTCCGCTAATATTACGAACGAACAAACCCGGCCGCACGCCAGCCAAGCGACCAGAAACACTTTAACTCACACACAAATGCTAGACCTCAAATTCATTATAGAAAATCAAAAACTCATCACAGACAACGCAAAGAAAAAGAATTTTCCAGTTGATATCGCAAGCATAGTAGAATAAGACAAACAACGCCGCGACCTTCTCCAAAAAAGTGAAACTCTCCGAGCAGAACAAAAAAAACTCGGCAAAGACGACATCGAAAAAGCCAAAAAACTCAAAGCAGAAATAAAAGAACTCGAACCAGAACTCGACCACATCCAAAAAGACCTCGACCGCCTCACAGCAGAAGTTCCAAACCTCATACTAGACTCAACACCAGTCGGCGCATCAGAAGAAGAAAACAAAGTTGAACGCAAAGAAGGCTCAATCCCAAAATTCGACAAATTCGACCCAAAAGATCACATCACTCTCGGCACAGAACTCGGAGTTCTCGATCTAGAAAAAGCAGCCGACATGTCAGGGGCACGTTTTTACTACCTCAAAAACGAAGGAGCACTTCTCGAATTCGCACTCACTCAATTCGTAATGCAAAAATTGGTTAGCAAAGGATTTCGTCCCATCATCCCACCAGTACTTGTGAAAGAACAAGCAATGTTCGCAACAGGATTCTTCCCCGCAGAACGCAACGAAATCTACAACGTAAACCCAGAGGATGATAATCTATTCCTAGTAGGAACATCAGAAGTCCCTCTCACAATGCTCCACGCAAAAGACGTACTTCACGAAAAAGACCTACCATTAAGATACTGTGCATTCTCAACATGCTTCCGTCGTGAAGCAGGCTCATATGGAAAAGACACAAAAGGGATCATCCGCGTCCACCAATTCGATAAGATCGAAATGTTCTCATTCTGCCACCCAGAAAAATCAGAGGAAGAACACGAATTCCTGGTCGGAATCGAAGAAGAAATCATCAAAGACCTAGGACTCCCCTATCAATTGGTAAACATTTGTTCAGGAGACCTCGGAGCACCAGCCGCAAAGAAATACGACATCGAAGCATGGATACCAACTCAAGAAAAATATCGAGAAGTAACCAGTTGTAGCAACTGCACCGACTATCAATCTAGACGCGCAAAAATCAAATTCAAACCAGAAACTTCAAATCCTCAGACACAACGCTCGGATTTCATCCACACTTTGAATGGAACCGCCTGTGCAATGCCACGAATAATCGTAGCAATAATGGAGAATTTCCAGAAAAAAGATGGGACAATTGAGATCCCAGAAGTGTTGAAGCAGTATATGCCGAAGATGGGAAGCTAAGCCCACCTACAACACACCAAAACCCGCTACACAACAAAACCCCCTTCCTTGCAACCTCTTTTTCTACCAGAACTCACTCAGATTTGACATTATGGTAGAAATGTCTAGAATACCGCTTGCTGCCAGATTAAATGGATGAGTTGTGATACAGGTAGCTACCACACGCGCAAACTGCGCATCGCAACTAATGCCCATTTAATTCTTTCAATATGCCCAAACCTAAAAAAACCACCAAGAAAGCCCCTGCGAAAAAAACCGCAAAGGCTTCTTCAGCAAAAGCTACAAAGAAAACACCCGTAGCGAAAAAAGCACCAGCTAAAGCACCCGTAGCGAAGAAAGCTAAAACAATAACTATTAAGAGAAAACCTGCTCCAAAAGCAGGACCAAAAAAAGTTAAAGCAACAAAGACCGCTCCGGTCACAAAAAAAACAGCAAAGAAAACGACAAAAAAGACAGCAAAGAAAACCCTAAAGGCAACAAAGCCAAAAGGAGAACTTCTTACAAAACCATCTGAAATTCCTATATTAAAAGAAGGATTCAGATCTCAATCAAAAAGAAAATTCTACACAGAACTATTAGATAAAGATTTTTCAATGCCGAATCTAATTGAAATTCAATTAGATTCATACAAATGGTTCATCGAACAGGGCATTCGAGAACTATTGGACGAAATTTCACCAATCGAAGACTTCTCGGGCAAGAAGCTTGAATTGAAATTTCTGGACCATGAAATAGGCGAAATCAAATACGACGCAGAAACTGCAAAAGAAAAGAACATTACATACGAAGCTCCATTAAAAGTTCACGTACAGCTTATAAATAAAGAAACAGGTGAAATCAAAGAGCAAGACGTATTCCTCGGATCAATCCCATTAATGACAAACAGAGGAACCTTCATCATCAACGGAATTGAGCGTGTAGTAGTAAGTCAGTTAGTGCGATCTCCAGGAGTATTCTTCTCAGAAAACGGACAAGCTCCAAAGAAATTCAACGCAAAGATCATCCCAAAAAGAGGAGCATGGCTAGAAGTTGAAACAGACAAAAAAGGAGTAATCACAGTAAAGATTGACCGAAAAAGAAAAATCCCAATCACTTCATTAGTAAGAGTAATGGGATTCGAAACAGACAAACAAATCCTAGATTTGTTTAAAAACGAAATCAAAGATATCGAAAACGACTATATATTGATGACACTGGAAAAAGATTCAGCAAAAACAGTCGACGAAGCATACCAAAATATATACAGAAAGATCCGACCAGGTGACCTCGCAACTCCAGAAAACGCAAAATCACTGATCGACTCTATGTTCTTCGACTACAAGAAATACGACATGGGACCAGTCGCTAGATACAAATTGAACAAAAGATTCAAAATAGACACCCCAAACGTAAAGAAAAATCACACATTCCAAATCGATGATTTGGTTTTGATTTTAAAACACTTAATTCACCTCAACAACGGAGAAGAAAACAAAGACGACATCGACCACCTATCAAACAGACGTATTAGAGCAGTAGGAGAACTCGTACAAAACAAATTCCGAGTTGGACTACTGCGAACAGAACGTATCGCAAAAGACAGAATGACAGTTATGGATCTTGAGACAGTAACTCCAACACAGTTGGTAAACTCACGACCAATCACTGCAGCTCTAAGAGAATTCTTCGCAGGATCTCAACTATCACAGTTCATGGATCAAACCAATCCCCTAGCAGAATTGCCTAATAAAAGACGTCTATCACCTATGCGACCTGGAGGTCATACACGTGAAAGAGCATCGTTCGACGAACCTCATGAAC
>CAZBZZ010000054.1:0-7423 GCA_964496555.1 uncultured Candidatus Peribacteria bacterium | reverse complement strand
AAAAGCAACAACAGGACTTATATATAGTATCCTCGCACTCGCAATAATCAGTGTTTCCGAACAAGTCGGAGAAATCCTAGGATTTTTCCCTGATTTGTCATACCAGGGAACCTCAACAGGAGGAATCTTGGAACCTGGAAATACTCTCTTGAGAGTAGACCTTTTTGACAAACAAGTAGATATAATAATGGTCTTTATTAGATACATGATTGGAGCGATCGCCGTTCTTATGCTCGTGATAAATGGAGCGAAATTAGTAGGAGGTGGTGGAGAAGAAGAAAATGTAAAAAAAGCAAGAAATGGAGTAATTTATGCTCTATTTGGACTCCTACTCTTCTATGTAGGAGACATATTTGTAAACAAAGTCTTCTACGTTGTCAGCAAAGAAAGCCTCCCCGTTGGTGGAGTCGAACCGTCAGTAAATATTGAAAGAGTAATAGATTAAATAGTATGATTAACAAATTTCTTTGTCAGCTTCATAGGACCACTACTAATGCTTTTGATATTGGTAGGTGGGATTATGTATATAACGGCAGGTGGTGAAGAGGAGAGTATGAATAAAGCAAAACGGTTAATTATAGCAGCTTTAATAGGAGTGATAGTAGTATATGGAGCATTCGGAATAGTGAACACTGTAGTCTCAGGTTATTTCATAGACCCTGCAGGGGTTTCCACTGTAGATCCAAATATAATCCAATAAATGATGCCCTCATCATCAAAATTAATTAAAAAAATAGCGAAAAGTCTACTAACAGCTTTTCTATTAATAAACTTGGCACTAACGATCAGTGCATTTCAATTTGATTCACAAAACGCACACGCCAGCATTAGCACACGCGCGACCAGTTCGCTGATAGCACAGAGCCCAATTTCAGATCTAGATTCAGTAGGGGGCCAAACAGGCCTTCCTAATTTTGTAATAGACAGACACTCCCAAGCACCAATTGGAACAGCCGACACACCAGGGGTAGGGACTATAGGATCGATAGCATATGTAACGATAGACATCGTGAAATTCATAATGAGCACGGTGGCATTTGTGATGATAGTCGTAATCGCGATAAAACTCGTCGTAGGTGGAAGTGACGAAGAAACAGTAACGAAGGCAAAAAAAGGATTAGCAGTCGCAATATTAGGACTTCTAGTCATTCAACTCGCAGACATTCTGGTGAAGAAAGTATTCTTTGGGGAAGGGTCGACAGCAGGAACTATATTGTCTGACGAAACCAGTGCCGAAGAGTTCGCTCTAGAAGGGGTAGCAGAACTCAGTGGAATCATTGGAATGGTGCAAGTAGCACTAGGAGCAGTTGCTGTTCTTGTAATAATTATAAATGGAATAAGAATAATGGTAACAGGAACAGAAGAGGAAAACAGAAAGAAAGGATTGAAAAATATTGGATTCGCAGCCGGAGGATTAATCCTAGTAGTATTATCCGATTTTATAGTACGAGCGATCGTATTCCCGGATCAGGGAGCTTCACTTCCATCGGGAGAAGATGCCAAAAAATTATTCGTAATGATAACGAATTTCATTTCAGGATTTGTAGCAACAATTTCATTTGTGATGTTCCTATATGCAGGATACACATACGTAGCTGCAGGCTCAGAAGAAACAGCAAGAGAAAAGGTGAAGAAGCTCCTTTTGGGAGCGGTGATAGGGTTAATTCTAGCTCTAGGTGCATATGCAATAACAAACACCTTGATAACTTTCCAAGAAGATAACGAATTTATTCCAACAGAACAATTTACAGAGGATCAGCCTCAAGTCGGACAATAATAATAAAAGTAAAATTTTGAAAAAAGACAATCTGATTATATAATTAAAAATTGATAATACCCTCACCCTTATCTCTATGAAAATATTCAAAAAAATAATGTCTTCACTGCTAGTGATTGCAGCCTCGTCAATGATGCTGGCAGCAGTGGGGAGTTTCACTACGGATTCAGCAAATATCGCATATGCTCTAAGCGATCCATGTGAAGATATCCCAATACTTACATGTGAAACAGAGACTATTTCTTTCAGACAGTACAAAGGCGAATTGGTGAATATTAGCCCAGCAGGATATGATCCGGCTTGCACTCTCATTCTTGGGATTAGTCGCAATTTTATTGATTATTTATGCCGGCGTGATGTATCTGACAGCAGGCGGGCAGACAGAGCAAACAGACAAAGCAAAGAAAACGATTGGATACACAGCGATCGGACTCATTATAATTATGGGTTCATACGCACTAGTTAACACAATCCTAACAGGGCCTTTCGACGGAGGAGATAACATTGAAGGGGAAGTACAGGGTTACGCATCGAACGGATTCAACGCAAACACTCAAGCAATCACAGATGCAGTTCAGGAGATTGTTGATGGATATAAATTCTTTTACAAAGCATTCACATCTTTGGACGAACTGAAAGACGATTTGAGTAAAGTAAGTTTGATCAAAACGGCTGATAACGACATAAATAAAGCTTTGATGCTCCAGTACCTATCAAAAGCAAAAAGCTCATTCCTTGAGATCAAATATAGTGCCCCAGCATTCTCAGGAACGTCGGGATATATAAATGAAGCGATTGGCGACCTTGAAAGATATATAGACGAAATAAAAGTTCAGCCAGAATTTGTAATTAAAGAGGAAACAAAATTTGGAAAGAAAGAAGAAAAAGTTGTACCGAACGACGCCCTTCAAAAAGTTTGGAAAGAGGTGTATGACGCAATGAAAGGAACGCCGGGCAGTGTAGCTAGTACAATTACTTTGAAAGATATATTGGGGTTTGTAATCAAGGACTTTGTAGGTGAAACAGCAATTACAATGGGGACCTTAGATTGTTCAAACCACTCAGCAATGGGAGTATTAGGAAATCAAGCTTGTGAAATACAAGAGGTTAACAATTCCCTCAGTAGCTTGAATATAAGTACACAAACACAATCAATTGGAACTTTGTATTTTGATGTTCAAAACGCTATAAACGCACTCTCAGGAACAGTAGGTGGGGCGACATTTGCAGATAACTTAGCAGTAGCAAATCAATCACTAGCAGATGTAGTATATTCATTAGATGATTATGTTACGGCAATACAAGATGTCGAATTCGTACAAACAAAACTAGTTGCAAACACAATAGAAGGACCAGCTCCTTTAGTTGTCAGATTTAATGTTTTGGATTCGGTTGACCCATCGGGAGTTACGATAGACGCGACTCAAATTAAATGGGATATGATAGGAGGCGGATATTCAACTACAACTGGTGGGCAGGGTCTTTTGGACGGTCAATGTTACCAGAATATGACCTACACAGGATCTGGAACTTCAGAATTCTCAAACTTTTGTGTATACAGAACCCCTGGAGCGTATAGGGCGAAAGTGAAAATAGAATCATCTGAACCTACCATATATGGAGCAGGTGAAAGCGCATTAGATATTAAAGTTTCTGAGCCAGAACTTAAATTGGATATAGATATCGTGGCTGAAACTATAAGATATAAAATAAAAGATTACGATCCAGCTACTGGAAATCTAATAGAAGACAGAACCTATGTTTCAGTAACAGACGAAGATGCTCAAATCTCATTTGATGCATCTGGAACTGAAGGGATAGCACAACAAAAGGCATCGGGATACATAAAAGAGTATGTATGGGATTTAGGTGATGGGAATACAAAAAAAGGAAAACTAATGACTCATCAATATGAAGTAGAAGGCAGTTATACAGTTATCTTAGAGACATCATCTGCTGACGGAAAGAAAGCAACAGAGATATTCAATATAGTAATAGGTTCACCAGCAGCTAGATTTAACGTGACACCTAATGGGGCAAAATATATTAGACAATCAGTAAGACTAGATGGTTCTGCATCTGCAAGTGATGTCGGAGGAATTAAAGCTTATGAATGGAGTATAGTACCTGTTTTAACTCCCCCAACACTAGGAGGAGGGGTAGTACCAATAGCGCCAACCATACCACTCTTAAACTTTGGTGGAACCGCAGAACTTCTTGTAGACGGCGAAAACAAAGACAAAGTCATTAATTACACTTTCGAAAACTCAGGGAAATATTCAGTCTGTCTAAAGGTAACTGACGAAGCTATAAAATCAGCAACAAAATGTGAAACAGTAGAAATAGAATCAAAACCACCAGTTGCAATGGTAGAGTTTGAAATCCCTGATCCAACAAACCCATCAGAGATACGCTTTGATGCGTCAAAAAGTTACGACCCTGACGGGGAATTTGCAGGCCTTCAATTTGTCTGGAGTTTCGACGAAACCGATCCTACTATCATCTCGCAAAAAGGAAATCCTTTAGACACAACTCTCTCAGCAAGCGAAACAGACCCAAATGTAGAAATATACGAAAGGATAGCAACATTCAGTGAAAAAGGTGACTACGAAGTTACCCTAACAGTAACAGAAGGACAGAACTCATCAACTATTACAAAAACATTCACAATAGACAACACTCTTGATGTCTCTTGGGCTCTAACACAAGAATCAACAGCAACTCTCGATACTGATGGGGAAGTAGAAATGCCATTTGGATTTGAGAGCGATACAGCAGTTGCATACGAAATAGACTTTGGGGATGGTCAAACTGAAACAGGGGTATTCGAAAAGATCGGAAACACAACAGCAACGACAGCCTCAACAAAACACACATACGATAAATCAGGGAAATTTGATGTACGTGTGAGAGTATACGACGAAGAAGATAACAGTAACGAAATCAAACGAAGTATATTCATAGGAGGAGGAGACGATCCTATCGCAAAAATAGGAGTATCAGTCAATGGAACAGACCTCATCGACTTTGACGAACCACTAGAACTAAGTCGTTCTGACATGGTTACATTCGACGCATCGGAATCAAAGAACCTAGACGGAACAGCCAAAGATCTCGAATATCAATGGGACTTTGGAGACACAAAAACAAGCTCGCAAAAAGAAGCAATCCACTTCTTCAAAGAGCTAAGTCCTCCAGAAGGATTCAAAGTGAAATTATCAGTATTCGACACAGATGACACAACCATTACAAGCTCAGCTGAACTAGAAGTATCAGTCACACCAACGCCACCAACATTCTCATCACTTCAAGCACTTCCACAGGCAGGACAAGATCTAATAACTCCTGTGAGCGTGAACCTAGAAGTATTCGGAGCAGAGGATGAGGATGGACAAGTCACTCAATACAGATGGTGGTATTACGACATCAACGATCCAGAAGAAATTCTAGGAATACAAATCACAGACGCTCCATACGCAATCCTGACAGTTGGAACAAACGGAGCCGAAGGCGATGAGAAAACATACGGATTTGGAGTTGAAATAACAGACAACGACAATCAAACAGTCTCATCACCAGACGAGCTAGACGTTGGACAAGAACCAACTCTAAAAGTCACAAACGGAGCAAACGCAGCTCCTATAGCAAAATTCAATGTCGACCGAACGAGCGTGATCGTAGGGGAGACAGTCAACTTCTCATCAGCTTCAACAGATGCTGACGGAGATTTGATCGAATATATTTGGGACTTCGAAGGAGATGGATTCTTCAACAACAAACCGATCTCACTATCAACAGTTACACATACATATGGAAAGAAAAGCCTGGAAGGATACAAAGTGAAATTAAAAGTTGTAGACGACAAGCACGGAGAAGCAGTTTCAGATCCAGTAACAATCTACGTAGATTCAAATGCAGAAGATCCAGTTGCAGCTTTCAAAGCAGAAGCGATAGGAGGTAAGCTAGTTGAATTCACAAACAACTCAACTGCAGACGAATCAGTAGGCGTAGAAATAGTGGAATACATTTGGGACTTCGATACAAACTCTCAATTCAGCACAGCTGATTCAGACGGAGACGGAAACAAAGACAATGACATAGACTCAACTCAAGAAAACCCAATCTTCACATATGCTGAGTTCGGAACATACCAGATAAAATTGATAGTAAAAGATACTCATGGAAATGAAAGCACAGTCACTAATACAATCACAGTCCTAGGAAGCTCAAACCAGTCTACTCCAGGTGGAACTCCGCCAGGAAATTCAGGCACATTCGGACTTCCACCTCAGGGAGGTAGTTCAGGAGATGATTCAGGAACTGGCGGTGGACTCGACGATGAGCCAGGTGCAAACCCAGGCGCAACCCCAGGAGGACAAGGTGCTGATCTCCAAGCAGTGATACTGACAAACCCACTTCCAGACTCAAACGGAATAGTGCAGTTGTCAGGGGACTCAGGAGTTGTGACTTTCGACTTTTCAAACTCAGTAGGAGACATTGCCTATTACATTTTCGACAAAAACATATATTATGACACCAACCAAAACGATATCCCAAACGACGAAGAAGATTTCAAAACAAGTTTGCCAGGAGTATGGACAACAAACTTTGAGAAAGAGTGGGGACAAACAGTAGTGAAATTAACAATTGTTGATATATACGGGAACAAGAGCGCAACAGTCCAAGAAATTCAATTCAATTAAATATTAAAATAATTTATAAATACCCTCATATGTTCCAAAAAGAAGATGATAAGCAAAAACAAAATCCAAAAATGACATACGGAATAAATCCGGAATCACCTAAAAAAACAAACAAACCAGCAAAAGCTCCTTTGACAAAAACAAAGGAAACAAATCCAAAAAAGAAGAATCCTTTCATAATGATTGGAGCTGCTTTTGGAGGACTGATAGTCCTTTATTTAGTCTTCGCCTTTATCACAATAGCGATGGCTCAAGAAGGCAAGGATTTTGCTCTCACAAAGATGTTTGGAATGCAGGCTGCAAAGTTCCTTAATGGAGTTGTAACAGGTATTCACATCGTGATCCTATTGGTTGCTTTGGGAGTAGTTACTTGGTTAATAATCGCATTATTCAAAATGATGCTTGCCAAGAAAGAACAGCTTGAGAAAAAGAAAAGAGCAAAAAAACATTTGATAATTTCAGGAGTTGTTTTGTTCGTTATTTTGGTCGCTTGGATAACAGCTTTTGTTTATCTTGAAGGAAGAAGGGACGTATTGAGAATAAATATTGAAAATCCACCAATCCTCACAGAACCAGCAGATACACTTCAATTAACAGGTCCGATCACAGTCAAATTTGACGCAACATATGCGCCAGTGAGTTCAGACCAATTCCAAATCCTTTCATATGACTGGGATTTCGGAGACGAGGAAGTTGGAACAAGCAAAATAGTTACACACGAATATAACGAAAAAGGACGCTACGACGTGATCCTAACAATTACAAAACGTAGCAAGGCAACAGCAGAGGAAACAAAAGATACATATTCGAAAACAATAACAATCACAAACCAAGAATTAACAGCAACTTTCAAGGTGTCTCCTCAAGCAGGAGAAGCTCAATTGACAGTTGAATTTGACGCATCAAACTCAGTGGATCCAGACGGCAAAATAGACACATACGA
>CAZBZZ010000053.1:0-7585 GCA_964496555.1 uncultured Candidatus Peribacteria bacterium | reverse complement strand
TTTCATTTCCATGCAAACGAAAACGAAGTAAGCTCCATAACATCTGCGGTAGTACCAAAACATCCAACAGTTCTCAACGAAACAATAAATCCCAACATCGCTATAGCCAACGCTCTCTCGAGGAAAATCGGTCACAAAGTGGCCATAGTGGTAAGTCAATATTGTGAAAGCAGCAACGGACAACCTCCATCAATAAAACTCTCTTTCAGAACAGAAAGCCCACACTTAGACACAAGAGCCTATGCAAATATGATGGGAGGAGGTGATGGCCACCCAATGGCAAGCGGATCAAAATATCCAATAAAGAAAGAACCAAAAGAAGACGAATTCGGTAGCACCTCAGCCGTACTATGGCATATGGATAATTTAATTAGGAACCTCAACACTCAACGAGGATAACAAATCTCATCACACCTTCCACAAATTCAACCCAACCTTTTCATCCTTTGCTCTTTCAACGATCCCATCTGTCACATCAATCACGATCTCACCCGTCAAACTAATAACTGCTGACACCAAATGACCTCCAATCACAGAATAATCTCCTTTCCCAAGCATAACGTGTAGATGAACATAAGGGGCCCCCTCCATTTCTGAAACATTCCCTTTCAAACTCAACAACTCAAAATCTTCTTCAAACTTTTCCACTCTATAATCTCGAGTAGATGCTTCAAAAAATCCGAGCTCAACCTTGTCTACGCCCCCGATCCCTGAAATCGAACCAGCCCGAATACCATGCTTAGTACATGCTTCTTTCAAGCTAGCAGAAACTTCATCTCCAATTTCTAGTCTTACAAACAATTTGTTGTCGATTTTCTTGGTCTTCATGGCCAGATACTACCATCTTGGTCTAGACTTTTCAAAGTCGTCTGTTATATTTATTCCGCTTTTAGCGAACCATTTGGTTGGCGAAGCAACCGCGGAGAGGTACCCAAGTGGCTGAAGGGGCGGGATTGCTAATCCTGTAGGTCGGCTTATGTCGGCGCGGGGGTTCAAATCCCCCCCTCTCCGCCAGCAGAAAAATCGCGAAGCGATTTTTCACCGAGCAAAGAGAGGACTTCCAATCGCAGTATTGACAAAACATGCTGGTTACGATAAAATACAATCGTAACCACATTAATTATGCCAGCATCACGTTCAACAATCTCTTTTACAGAAAAGAATTGGCAAAAACTCACAAACGCAGACAACAAGAGTAAGACAGTAAATATAGCTCTGAAATTTTACTTTGACTCGAAAAAATTCCTTCAAAAAAAACAAGAAGAATTTGTGTTAAAAGAGTTAAAGCATTACGATGACACCGGTGAATCATACAGTTTCGAAGAAACTTTCAAATAGTCCTTTCAATGCAAATCAGATTTCTAAGGAAGCCGTACAAATTCATACGGAAGGCTGACAAACCCCTAAAAGAAAAAATAAAGGAAGAAGTTTTAAGGATTAAAAATAATCCGGATATTGGTGAAAGAATGAGAGGGGCTCAATATAAAAACATTTTCAAGCACAGATTCAACCTAAAAAAAGTGAGCTACAGAATAACTTATCGCATAGAAAACAAAATTCTCATAATATGTATATCTACAAGAGAAAATTACTACAGGGATATGAGAATCTAATTAATTAGACACCTGCTTCAGTTTCCCCTTCCAAGTCCTTGCTTGAAAAACTTTTCCAGCTTTGTCATACCACTCTATTTTATGTGGAGATTTTTTCTTATTTCTAAAATGCCTCTCCCTCACTTTCCCATCCGGATAATAAACTTCAACTCTCAAATCATGAGTCTTTGGAAAATCTTTCTGGACCAATTTCTTAGTTTTAGGATCATAGGTTTCGATTGTCTCATCAGGCAGATACCTTCTTTTAACATTTTCAGATTTGGGATCATAATTTTCAGTCGTCCCATCAAAAAAGTCCTTTCTCGTCAATCGGCCCTTCCTATCAAAACTTTCATACTTAATCTTTCCTTTCTTATATTGTCGAGCCTTCACAACCTCAGTCCCCAAATAATAATACTCCGTAACTCCATTAGGATGTTGGATTTGATGTAATTTACCCTTTTTATAAAAGTAACTCGTCAGGTCAGAATAAGTGACTTGGTGCAAATAGCCTTTAACATAAAAAACATCAACGGAACTATTAAACCTAAAATAAATCCTCTTATACTTCTTCCAATTTCTTGGCAAAATCTTCCCAGGATCAAAATCCTCCGTATAGTCCTCATGCAAAAACACATCCATAGCTTCACGCGAATCCCTCAAAGACTTGGGGTTAAGCTGAACACGCATATTAGTTTTATCTTTGTATAAAAATATTTCATGAGGATATTTGGCCTTCCCCTTATATTGCTCAAATTCATCAGAGGCATCGTGAATATCCGAGTAGCGCCGCAAAGGTGCAGCCTGATCAATGGAATATTTTTTCCGATCTTTATCAACATAAGTGCAAACAGCATGTGATCCAAGATTAATAATTCGCGGTCTGTAATTGTGCTTATTTTTCTTACCCAAATGTTGCAACAACCTCTTAGCAAAAAGAGAAATGTTGTCACAGTCACCGCCACCTTTCTCGAGAGTTTTCTTCGCAGATCTCAACCGGTTAACATAATGCCCAACGGTATACTTTGCCACGACAGCACCTCCCACAACCCCTCGGACATCTTTGGGAGTATCAATGTGATGAAGCAAAAAATCATAATATTCATCAAGGGTAACTTTCCCTTCCAAAGCAGCATATCTGAAAATCATGACCTTCTCTTTTCCAATTCTAGCAAAAAAGGACTGCGCAGATTCACTCACCAACTTCTGCAATGCCATTCTTTCAAGTACATGTAAAACCACGCTGGTCCGATCCAGTTTATCAGCCTTACTTTCCCAATTGTCCGGTGATTGTTTCGGTCTTTTTCCTGGCATAAATGTACAAAAAAATATTCGGGATTATCCGTACATTATACCTTAAAAACACGCTTTTTTCAAACCTGCTTGCCTCCCCCAGCCAACTGCCCACACGCTCCCTTAATATCCCTTCCAAACCTGTATCTCTGAGTCACATTCAACCCAGATTCTTCCAAAATCTCCCGAAACCGACTAATCCTTTCACCCGAAGAAGCCTGAAATCCCTGAGTAGGATTGAAAGGAATTAAATTAATCATAAACAATCGCCCCAACCGAGACTTCAACACAGACGCCAACTCCCTCGCAACTTCATCCGAATCATTCACATCCCGAAGCAAAAGATATTCAATCATCACCTTTTTATTAGTTGTCTCTATATACGAAGCCAAAGCATCCAAAAGCTCATCAACAGAATGTGCATCATTCACAGGCATAATCTTGCTCCGCAGCTCGTCATTCGGAGCATGCAATGAAACAGCCAATTTCACCTGCAAACCCTCATCAGCAAACCTCTTGATCCCAGCCACAATCCCACAAGTCGATATAGAAATCGAACGCGCGCCAATTCCAATCTCCTCATTAATCATCCGAACAGCCTCCATCACCGCATCATAATTATTAAAAGGTTCTCCCATCCCCATAAAAACCACGTTCGTCACACCACTGCCCGAACCGCCGCGCCGCAAAATTCGCTCAAAAACCAAAACCTGCTCAACCATCTCAAAAGCACTCAAGTTTCTCTTAAAACCCAATTTCCCAGTCGCACAAAAAGCACAATTCATCGCACATCCAACCTGACAAGACACACAAACCGTTCGACGATCCTTGTGTTTCATCAATACAGCTTCAATCACAGCCCCATCCTCCATCTTCAGACCAGCCTTCACAGTAGACCCATCTCGAGCCTCAAAAATCTCAGCCTCAATATCAAGAGGACACTCCTGTGACAACACAGCTCGCAGATCTTTTGGTAAACTTTGAGCTTCATTCCAATCCGAAACAAACTCTCTGAAAACAGCATCATAAACCTGCTTCATTCGATACGAAGGTTGGCCCTCAAGAACTTTATTTAAATTTTCCAAATTCACGACATATAGGTTACGGGCGGATTATATTGAATCAACCTCCCCTTTACAACCCCCCCTCAAGAAATGATACAATCACCTCAACAACATTTACCCTCATCACATGTTACAATCCCTCCTTCCATATATCTTATTTGCAATAGGTTTCGTGATCCTCGTAAAAGGAGCGGACATGTTGGTAGACGGAGCTTCAGCGATAGCGCGAAAACTTCGAATTTCAGATCTAGTAGTAGGACTCACAATTGTGGCATTTGGAACATCTGCTCCAGAATTATTAGTAAACATAATGGCAGGCATAAACAACAGTGCTGACCTAGCGATCGGGAATGTGATAGGTTCAAATATTTCAAACATCCTTCTCATTCTCGGTGTAGCAGGCCTCATCCGTCCACTGTCAATTGGAAAAGGAACAGTTTGGAAAGAAATCCCATTCGCACTTCTCGGTGTAGCGATACTTTTCGTGATGGCAAACGACAATCTAATAGAAGGAGTGGGGTTTTCACAAATAACAAGAAGTGACGGGATAGTACTTCTCGGATTCTTTGCAATCTTCATGTACTACACATACGGGATCTCTCGCGTTCAAGGAGAAAAAGACGCAGACAAACCGACTCTAATGAGAATGCCAAAAGCTGCAATATACGTTCTGCTCGGAGCTTTAGGGCTTGGATTTGGTAGTGATTGGGTTGTAAAAGGAGCAATCCATGTGGCAACAGCATTCGGACTTTCAGAGTCACTCATTGGATTGACGATAGTAGCGATAGGAACCTCTCTCCCAGAATTAGTAACAGCAGCAGTAGCTGCATTCAAAAAACAAGCAGACATAGCGATCGGAAACGTAGTTGGTTCAAATATCTTCAATATCTTCTTCGTTCTTGGAATCTCAAGTACAGTTGCACCTATAGCATTTTCACCAATTCTCAATATAGATATAGCAATTTGTGGGATAGCGACAATCATTTTAATGCTAACAGTTTTCATCGGCAGAAAACACGAAGTCGAACGCTGGCAATCTGCATTCTTCTTAAGCGCGTATATTGGATATATCGTCTACCTTGTCATGAGAGGCTAATTCCCTTAAAATAAACATAGCCCTAATCTAATAATCATTTTAACCCTCATTCGTATGGCAAAAAAGAAAGGAACTACAGAAAAAGTTCTACTTCTACTAGCTTTGATCATCCCTTTGGGTGCAGCGAACTTTTTGCTGAACATTGTATTAACAGTGTTCTATCTCCCATCAGTTGCTCCAAGCATCTCAAGTGAATTAGATGCAGCAACAAGGATATTCCTACCATTCGTTTTATACTTAGTAGGTTTAGCATTCAGTATTGTTATCCTTACTTCAAAGACAAAAGAAGTGGTACTAACTCTTCTAGCATTGCTTTTGAACGCGATTCTAGTAGTAAGTGGGATTTTCTTCATCGCATCAACTTATTTGATGTAAAGAAACAGGAAGCGAAACGATCCTGTAACAACAACCTCGTCGAAGACGGGGGTTGTTTAAGGGCCTCCTCCTTGCTTATATCTTTGAATAAGTTCCGCAACAACTTCATCTAGATTGATTTCCTTTTCAGCTAGGAGAACCAACAGGTGATACAGAAGATCTCCCAATTCTTCGATCAAGCGTTTATTGCTTTCACTTTTTGCAGCAATTATCACTTCTACACTTTCTTCCCCTATTTTTTTAAGGATTTCATCGAGGCCTTTGTCAAAAAGACTCGTTGTATATGAATTTTTTGGCCTTTTTTCTTTGCGATTTTTGATTAAATCAAATAATTCTTCGAGAAATGTTATATTGTTCTCTTTATCTCCGAAGCACGAATATCTTCCAGTGTGACAGGTTGGTCCTTGTGGTTCAGCTAGAATTAGCAGTGAATCGTTATCACAATCGACCTTCATGTCGATGACTTTGAGGCAATTCCCAGAAGTTTCGCCTTTTTGCCATAAGCGTTTTTTTGTACGGCTGTAAAAGGTCACTTTGCCGCTCTTTATTGTTTTCTGGTAGGCTTCTTCATTCACGAAGCCGAGCATTAAAACCTGCATGGTTGAGCTGTCCTGCACAATGGCAGGAATCAATCCGTCTAGTTTTTTAAAGTTTAATTTCATGTCCTTATAGTTACGTTGTTTTTGGTTAAGTATGCTTTCAATTCAGGGATTTTAATTTCTCCATAGTGGAATAAACTCGCAGCAAGGGCCGCATCTGCGTTTGCTTCCGTAAAAGCTTCTAGAAAATCTTCTTTTGCCCCTGCTCCACTAGAGGCAATGACGGGGATGTTTACTGCGTTTGTAATTGCTCTCAAAAGAGGGATGTCATATCCATTTTTCATTCCATCTCGATCCAATGAATTTACAAGCAATTCACCTGCTCCACACCTTTCCATTTTTTTCGAAAATTCGATTGCATCTAGCCCGGTGTTTTCGCGACCACCTTTTGTGAAAACTTTCCATTTTCCCAAAACCTTCTTGGGATCGACAGAAATCACTATGCATTGAGAACCAAATCTCTCCGAAGCTTCCTTTATAAAATCAGGGTTTTCTACTGCATAAGATCCAATAGAAACTTTGTCCGCTCCATTGTTCAGAAGTGTTCTGATGTCTTCAATATCTTTGACTCCTCCTCCGACTGTAAATGGAATATTTATGTTTTCCGATATTCTCCTGACCAAATCGTATAAAGTGTCCCGTTTCTCGACTGTGGCCATTATATCGAGAAAGATAAGCTCATCTGCCCCCATTTCACTATATAATTTCCCTAATTCAACCGGATCTCCCGCGTCTTTCAAATTTACGAAATTTATTCCTTTTACAACTCTGCCATTTTTGATGTCCATACATGGAATGATTCTTTTTGCCAGATTGTTTGGCTTTGGTAGCTCTATCTTGCCTTCGTATAGAGCTTTGCCGATTATGCATCCGTACGCTCCCAATTTCTCCAATTGTTTCACGTCTTCTATGGTTGTTACGCCTCCCGCCACAATTATTTTGAATCCTTTGTTTAAGACTTTTTTTACATTTTCTGAATTGATTCCCTTGAGCATTCCATCTCTTCTTACATCTGTGAAAATCAGTATTTCTAGGCCGGTCTTTCTTAATTTTTTGAGAGTCTCCTCAAGCGTTAGGTCGCTACTTTCCGTCCAGCCCTTTGCCATAATGATTCCGTCCTTTGTATCAACAGACACAACTACTCTATCCGCGCCAAACTTGCTAACTAATTTTTCGACTAAGTCTGGATTCTTTAGTGCAGAGGTTCCCAAAATGACCCTCTTAATTCCGCTGTTCAGGATCTTTTCGGCATCTTTAAAAGTTCGGATCCCACCTCCTGTTTGAATGTCCAGGCCGGTTTTTCTGCCAATAACAGCAATCAATATGAAATTCATAGGTCGACCTTCTTTTGCTCCTACCAAAACTATAATATGTATAAATTTGATGTCTAGATTTTTAAATCCTTGAGCAATTTCAACTGGATCACAGTTGTAGTTTTTGACTTTGGAATAGTTGCCTTGTTCTAGGCGTACACATTTTCCACCTATAATGTCTATTGCAGGTATGATTAACATAATTTACAAAAGTTATTGAGTAGTTTGAGGCCGATTTCGGCAGATTTCTCTG
>CAZBZZ010000052.1:0-7685 GCA_964496555.1 uncultured Candidatus Peribacteria bacterium | reverse complement strand
GTCCAACGACGACTGGAAAGACAATAATGATAACTGGACCGACAACGGCGGTGACAACTGGACCGACGGAGGAGACTGGAACGACGACAGTCAATGGAGTACAGCTTCAGATGAAGACTGTAAATTCGACAAAAGAGACGCAAGAAGAATTGTCCGAGAATTGAAGCATATGATCAAGAAAGAAACAAGAAACGGAAACGACACTTCTAATTTAGAATCACTTCTATCTCAAGCAGAAGAAGTCCAAACAGTATTTGAATCGTGTGGTGGGTTGACTTGGGAAGAACTAGATTCATACAGACAACAGCTTCATGGAGAAGGCAGTATCCAAAACGAACTCAATGTATACAGATGTTGGGATGAACTTAAATGGCTTGAAAAAGACCAAGAAAGAATGGAAAAAGACCAGGAAAGAACAGAAGAACATCTGAATGAAGTAATGGAATTCGCTGACAGTGAATGGAAAGATAAAATTGAAGATTATTTGGATAACATGGAGAGACTTGCAGAAATAAAAGAGGAAAGAAAAGAAATAATGGAAGATGCACAATGTAAAGTTTGGACAGAAGAATACTTCGACGAGCAAATGGATCTGGAAGACCTCCGATTTGAAGAGGAGGACCTGTATATGGAAACAGGAGATTTCTGGTGGGAGTTTGAAGACATGCAAAACCTGATGTGGGCAAACAAGATGTTTGAAGACATTTTGGAAGAGATTGCTTACGCACGTGAGCATGAATACCCAAACCTTCCAGACGAACTCAAAGCAAGGTTCGATGAAATGGCAGAAGTTGCAGAAACTCTAGTAGAAAAAGGACAAGCATGTAGTGTGGAGGGAAATCACAAATGTATGAAAGAAATCCAACACAGACTTGATGAGCTTGGACGAAAAGCAGGGAAATTATTCAGACATCAAGATGACTTTTCGTCTCTTGGAATAGATGACATGGCTAATAAAAACCTAAAAAAGTCATTCGAAGGTAGCAATTTTGGAGAAGCTGCAGAAGTTATTGAATACTTCCTTAGTCTTGATCCATCATTGATAAACAAGATTTCTGATGAAGTAATTTTAGATAAACTATCAAGGGTAATGGGTAGAGCTCCACAAGGATTTATGGAAAAAACAGGTGACCTTATGGATGCCTTTGCAAACGCAAATTCAGCAGATAGCTCTCTAGGACAATACAAAGAACAAATCCTAGGACACAATTACTTCGGAGATGCTCTTGATTCACTTATAGCAGCTTTGGAAGAAGTTCAATCAGGAACAATGACTATCTCAGAACTTCTTGCACAAGTAGAAACGCTAAAAGAACAATCAAAGAGAAGCGAAGTATCAATGGGCGTCTCAAAATTCGGAGACGCTACCTCTGATACTTGGTTCTACGAAGCGGCTCATTATGATGACTTCAACATCCAAGGTAAAAATGGACAATTTGATGCAAAAGGAGCTACTTCTTACGCAGAGATGCTGAAAGTATTAGCTGAAGCTATGGGTATCGGACAATCAGCAGGAGAACCAGGATATGGGCCTGCAGCTAACCACTGGGCAAAAGGATATTACAAAGCTATCGAACACAAAGCGGTTACTCTAATGGATCCAAACCACAAAATCACTCGTGGTGAAATGGCTCGGTTAATGGTTGAACTTCTTGGATTGCCATCTCAAGGAGGATCAACTCCATTCACTGATCTATCTGGAAACCCACACGCAGATTACATCGCAACTCTATATAACTACGGTGTAATCAGTGGTGACAGCGGAGGTACAACAGTTCGACCATATGACACAATCAACAGAGCTGAAGCTTTCACAATGGCAAAAAACGCAATGGATGAATTGCAATTTGCTATGGAAGGTTCAGATGTAGATTCTCTATTAGAAGATCTAGATGATTTGGAAGATTCAAACTCAAACGACAACCTCATGAACAACGTAATGGGCGCTTGGAAATACGTTGAATAGATCTCAAACGTAAAGCTCAATTCAAAGGCCCCTGCCAAACTAACACGGCAGGGGCTTTTTTTGTGCGTCACCAAGATTTTCTGTCGACTTCACTCGAAGAAGTGATATAATCGCCAAGCACAAAATCCGGCAAACCGGAAATAACCACCAAACATGTTCAAACCTCAACAACCACAAGCCCCAACAATGGGCAAAGACTACTCAATGACCTTCTTCGGAAAGGTAATGTCTTTCTTCTCATTAGCAATAGCAGCCTCACTCGCAGGGACATTCGTCACATTCAATTACTGGATGGGCTATTTCATCACAAGTCCATGGCTGATGTGGGTTTTGTTCGGCGTAGAAATACTCATTATTCTAACATCGAGGATGTGGAGCCAAAAATCACCACTCAACAAGCTAATGTTCGCTGCATTTGCATTCATAACAGGAATGACCATTGCACCACTAGTAGCAGTCGTAATAGCGAGCTATGGGGGAGTAATGATCTTAATGAAGGCACTTCTTGCGACAGTATTTACTTTCGGAGCAGCGGCAATCTTCGGATGGACAACACACATGAATCTCTCAGGAATGAGAGGATTCCTCATAATCGGGATAATAGGACTCATAATCACAGGGATTCTCGGCATTTTCTTCCCATGGGGAAGCACAATGGAAATAGTTTATTCAGCATTCGGGGTTCTCTTATTTACAGGTTTCACAATGTACGACATCCAACGCATCAAGAGATACCCAGAAAACATGTATATAGAGGCAGCACTCGCGCTTTATTTAGACATTTTCAACCTGTTTTTGTTCATTTTAAGACTTATGATGGCAACCCGCGACTAACACCGCAAATCCATGGATGAACCATTAGTTTTTAACATTGCAGAAATAGCCTCAAAGCCCCAAGGAACAACGGCAGAGTTTTCATTAGATGAACCTGTTAAATTTGATGATCCAGAAATAAAAACAGTAGGAAATATCAAAGGAGAAGTGGCAATAATGACCCTAGATAGGGAGTTTAACGTACAAATCAAAGATACAGAGGTAGAAGTAGAGCTTGAATGCTCAAAATGCCTAGAAAAATTCACCCAAAAAGTCCAAATTCCCTTCGCAGAAAAACAGTACACAATAGACAAAAATAACCGAGAACAAAGGGAGGAAGTAGGGTACGTTGACACAAAGCATCAAACGATCGATACAACAGAACTATTTAGACAAGAAATTATCTTGCATTTTCCTTTTATTCCGGTATGCTCTACACGCTGTAACGGGATTACCCAAGGATAAACCAAGAAAAATATGGCAAAAAAACCTACCCCAAAACAGAGATTGTGCAAAACTCGTGGCAGAAATCGCTACGGAAGCTTTCAAACGAAAGTAAGAAACAAGCTACAAAATCTTGTAAATTTAGTTAATTGTGCCTCTTGTGGA
The DNA here is from genome assembly GCA_964496555.1 of uncultured Candidatus Peribacteria bacterium. Taxonomy (GTDB): domain Bacteria; phylum Patescibacteriota; class Gracilibacteria; order UBA1369; family LOWO2-01-FULL-3; genus JABILX01. Next base: position 4,297 of record CAZBZZ010000052.1, on the reverse strand, counting down.
GCGAAAGTTCCTCCTCATACTGCTTGTAAGCAATGTGGGCAATACAGAGGAAGGCAAGTTCTCGATGTAGAGAAAGAAATGAAAAAGATCACAAAGATCAAAGCTTAATAGTTACTTTACATGGCAAGCAATAGACACCTCGCACGAACATGTGTAATGCAAACGTTGTTTGCACATGAATTTCATAAGCAAAAACCTTCAGAAACACTCAAAGAGGTGCTTAAAGAGTTTGCCCCAAAATTGAGGAATGAAGATTTCGCATACGACCTTCTTGAAGGCGTATTGAAAGAGTATAAAAAAATAACGAAGCTAATCACAAAACACGCGCCAGAATGGCCTATTGATAAAATAGCGAACATAGATAGATCAATCTTAGAAATTGGAATTTACGAAATAGTCTTCGCAGAAGATGTACCTCCAGTTGTAGCTATCAACGAAGCCATCGAAATCGCAAAACATTTCGGCGACACAAATAGTTCAAAATTCATAAACGGAGTGTTAAGCTCTGTAATGAATGAAAATATTAACGATAAAAAATGCAAAAATTCGCCCCGCTCCAGAAAAAAATCGGCATCAAGTTCAAAGACAAAAAACTCTTAGAAACAGCTTTCATCCACAAGTCGTACATCAACGAACACAAGGATGAGGACTTGGAAGACAATGAAAGACTCGAATTCTTGGGAGACGCCGTTTTGGAGCTAGTCGCAACCGAATATCTTTTCAGAAATCACCCTGAACAAACAGAAGGGGAGATGACCAATTTTCGTAGCGCACTTGTGAAAGGAAAACATCTTGCAAAAATCGCAAAAGACCTCGAACTAGGACAATATCTTTCCCTCAGTCATGGAGAAGAAAACTCAGGCGGCCGCGAAAAAAACTATATTTTAGCAAACACAGTAGAAGCTCTTATCGGAGCTATTTATCTAGATCAAGGATTCATACCATCGAAAGTTTTCATTACGAATTTCATATTGATTAAGCTCGACGACATCATCGAACAAAACCTACACATCGATCCAAAATCAAGATTTCAGGAGATCGTTCAGGAAAAAGAAGATGTGACCCCAGAATACGAAGTTCTCGAGGAAAAAGGCCCAGACCACGACAAAAAATTTGTCAGTGGAGTTTATATAGACGGAAAAATGATAGCAAAAGGAAAAGGCTCAAGTAAGCAAAAGTCAGAAGAAGACGCAGCAAAAAATGCATTAATAAAAAAAGGATGGCACAAGTAGACGAGAAATCATGCGGAACAGTTTTATTCCGAAATTCAGACCAAGGTAGACTCTATCTAATTTTGCACTACCCAGGCGGACATTTCGATTTCCCAAAAGGTCATGTGGAAGAAGGAGAGGAAGATGACGAGCACTCAACAGCACTAAGAGAACTAGAAGAAGAAACAGGAATAGCAGACGGCAAAATCGTCCCTGGATTTCGATCTGAGATGTATTACACATACAATAAAAAAGGAAAACCTTCACTCAAACTAGTTGTATTCTTCGTAGCACAATCTGAAGCAGAAGAGATAGTCATATCACACGAACATCAAGATTTCTTTTGGCTAACATACGAGGAAGCTCTCGAACAACTCACTTTTGAAAATGCAAAAAACCTTCTCATGAAAGCCGAAAACTTCCTCGATCATGAAGTAGGTGCAGAAGGAACTGACGATCTGCCAACCAATTTCCAGGAATAAAGGTTTGGCAAATCAGAAGCAAGTCTGTTATTTTTAGGTGCGCACAATTACAACAGGACCGGACATCACTTGCTACTTAGGTAATGACCGGTCACAACTTAACCTCCCACAAATGCAAATCAAAACTTTAAAGAAAACCCAGAAGGGAACCAAATTATTGATAGTCCCTTTTTTCAAAGACTACTTAACTGACGAACCAAAAGAATTCACAGCAGAATTAAAAACATTTATAAAGAAATTCAAAAAAGAAAAATCTTTCAACGGAAAATTTGGAAGGCAAGCCTACTACACAGTTGAATCCAACACTTTGCCTGAAAAAATTATTTTTGTAGGAGGAGGAGACCGTGAAAAATATTCAGCAAAACTTGCACGAGAATTAGGAGCATTAATACACCAGCAAGTACATTCACAAAGAGAAACCAAAATCTCTCTGCTATTAACTCCAGAATTAAATATCTACATCCGAGAATTGATAGAAGGAATCGCACTCAAAAATTACAGGATCTCAAAATACAAAACAGGAGAGGATTATAAGAAAGAGAAAAAAAGAGAAATTAAAGAAGTCACTCTCATCACAAAATCAAAAGACAAAAAAATCATCAGCGAAGCAAAGAAAGCTCTAGTGATAGCGCAGGCAACAAACGTCACAAAAGATCTCGTGAACGGGCCTGCCAACATTGTGGACGCAAGTTACTTCGAAAGGATCGCGAAACGCTTAGGGAGCGACTACAGCTACAAAGTACGAGTCTTCAACAAAGACAAACTTACAAAGATGAAATGGGGAGGCCTTCTCGCTATCAACCAAGGAGCAGTCAAACCTGCAAAATGCGTCATCCTAGAACACAAAGGTGGCGGCAACAAAGCACCTATAATTATCGTAGGAAAAGGATTGATTTTTGACACCGGGGGATACAACCTCAAGCCAACTCGACACATCGAAGACATGCACCAAGACAAAGCAGGTGGGTCAGCAGTTATCGGAGTATTCAGCGCACTTAAAGAACTTAAAATCAAACAAAACGTAATTGGAATAATCCCTCTCACAGAAAACATGATCGATGGGAAAGCTGTCCGTCCAAGCGATGTTATAACAATGCTCAACGGGAAAACAGTAGAGATCGGAAACACAGACGCAGAAGGTCGTGTAATCCTAGCAGATGCTCTGACTTACGCATGCAAATACAAACCTAAACACATCATTGATATTGCAACTCTCACAGGGTCAGTAATGGTAGCGCTAGGGGATAGATATGCAGGAGTCTTCGGAAACAACTCAGAGCTGAATAAAAAAATAGTACAAGCTGGAGAGGAAGTGGACGAATTGATGTGGAAACTTCCTATACATGAAGACCACAGAGAAAAGATGAAATCAAAAGTAGCAGATCTTCGCAACGCAGACGAAGGAACTTCTCACCTAGCAGGAGGTAGTAAAGCAGCCGTATTCCTCGAAAACTTCGTCGAGAAAAACGAATGGGCTCACATCGATATAGCTGGAACTGCATACACTAGAGATCCAAAAAAATACGAACAAAGAGGAGCAACCGGCGCAGCCGTCAGAACTCTTATTAATTTCTTGGAGAATCTATAAGACGAGTCGAATAAAGAGCTACACCCCCCACTTATCAAGCGCTTTTTTTATCATCTCATGCTTTTTCGCATAAGTACGGATCGGCACTCCAGCCATGACTGAATCAACAGCTTGGACTATTCCAGTCGCACCACCACGAGTTCCATCTGGATGACCATGACAACCACCTCCCATTTGGCAGACGATGTCACGTCCCATATATTTTACTACTTTCGGAATTGCTCCAGGATACAAACCTCCAGAAGCAACAGCAACCACAGGCTTCATCCCAAACCAATCCTGACCGAGAGTTTCGTCCTTTGGACTAGCTTTAATTTTGTCCGCTTGAATAGCTTCGACAAGGACCATTGTTTCCTGAGCCCCTCCTTCCATCTTACCTGTCCCAGCAGTCCCTACGTGCAGTAGATCAACTCCAAGCATCCTGTAGACCTTCGCGAGGATCAACATCGACATGCTGAAACCAGGAGTTCTAGTAATTGTCCCGTGCATCGCACGATGAGCGTGAATAATTTGTTTCGTATTTCGTAGTCTGTATGTGTGAACTGCATTGAACCCAAGAGTCAGAACATCGAGCATCGTCACTTCGTTTCCGAGCTTTCTGAGTAACGCATCTCGCCGCATCATTTCATCAAAATTACTATGAGTAATATTCGCGAGCCACAATTTCTTCTGCTTTGTGATTTTTTCACAGATTTTTTTAGCCTTCACTGTCAGCTTCGCCCTTGCATCAAACTGATTAAAAGTAAGACTCGTCAGATTCTCATCATCCTTAACAATATCAAGCCCATTCCCATCAATCCCAATCCAAGCATTGTATCCAACCTGGGCATGCTGCTTGCTAGTGAGGCCAACTTTTGGTTTGATGATCGTTCCTGTCACAGGGCGTCCTTTCACGATCGTCCCTGTGAGAGGCCCTTTCTTCTTTTTGAGGACTTTCCTGATACCTTGAGTTCCGTGATACGGACCAGGGAACGAAGTGACCATTGATTTCGGGAATTTGATATCACATACACGGA
>CAZBZZ010000051.1:0-7724 GCA_964496555.1 uncultured Candidatus Peribacteria bacterium | reverse complement strand
GGGAAGCCGTCGAGCAAGAACCAATGTCTTTGGCGTTTTTCTGGCATTTCCATGAGAGGTACTACCATCATGTGATGTTCTATTAGCCAAGCGACTCTGTCTATGTCTTTCTTTGGGAATTTAAGACGCTTTAGGATCGAGCGAGCTATATCTGCACCGTGTTCTGCGTGATGATCGAATCTTATACGCTCTTCATCGTATTTGAATTTGTCTGGCTTTCCTATGTCATGGAAAAAGGTTGCCCATCGGAGGTTGAGACTGATCGTTTCTGGCAATGGATCTGGGTCAAAATCTTCGTCTGTTAAGTTTTTCAATGCTAGCAATGAATGCTCCCATACGTCTCCCTCGTGATGATAAATCGATGGTTGAGCTACACCTTTCATTTTGCAAGCTTCTGGGAGGATGTGTTCCAACAATCCAAGTTCGTAGAGCTCTTCAAATCCTTTCTCGGCATTGTCGCCTTGGATCATTTTGTTGAGCTCGTCGCGGATTCGTTCTTTTGAAATTTTCGCTATAAGTGCGGCGTGTTTTTTTATTGCTTGGTATGTTTCTGGGTGATATTGGAAATTAAAATTGTTTTTGAACCGCACTGCGCGAAGTAATCTTAGGTGATCCTCTTTGATCCGTTCTTCAGGGTCACCAATGAATCGCACGAGTTTTTCTTTGAGATCTTTCTGCCCTTCAAGATAGTCAATTATCTCATCTTTCGTTGGGTCGTAGAACATAGAATTGATCGTAAAATCTCTGCGTTTTGCATCTTCTTTTGCGTTTGTGAATTCGACTGCGTCTGGGCGTCGTCCGTCTGAGTAGCCGCTGTCTGAACGGAAAGTTGCTACTTCAAAGTTGTGACCGTTTTGTACGGCTAGAATGACTCCGAATTCTTTTCCGATTGGGATCGTGTGTTCTAACAAGTCTTCAATTTCGTCAGGCTTCGCTGAAGTCACTATATCGAAATCTTTTGGCTCTATTCCCACTAACATATCCCGAACACAACCTCCGGCCCAAAAGGCTTCATGGCCCGCTTTCTTAAGAATCTCTATGATTTTAATTGAGGTTGGTTTCATGTCTTAATTATACATTATCTTTAGGTTTGTCGCTGCTTGCCATCATACTTGCTGGAGGCATAGTTGGCCGGTCTGTTATATAAACATACGTTCTTTTTTGTTTTCTACTCCTTTGTTTTACTTCTTTGTATATTGGTAATATGTCGAGGTTTGTTGTTCTTACGCAGCCGTGCGAAGCCGGAGTTCCTATATCGTCTTCTGAACTTGTTCCGTGAATTGCTATCCCTCGTTTGTACGTACTTCTGTTGCTTGGTTCCAACCCAATCAGATATAAAGCTGCTGTTGTGATTTGATCTTCAGTCCCTTTGTATTGCAAAGTTTCTACATTTTTATCTTTCGGTTTTTTCCCTTTAATTATTCCTCCGAAATCAGCTTTTACTGTCCAATTCGAAATCATGAATATTCCTCGTGGAGTCGCGTTGCTGTTTGGAATTTCACTGAATCCTGCTGCCGCAGTTGAGATAACATTACTCTGAATGAATTTGAAACCATTTTCTGTTCTTTCTATTTTGTACATTTTTTGATTTTGCCCATCTACAAGAAAACCTGGATCACCAACCCTCATTTTCTTTTCAAGTTTTGAGAGCTCTTCTTCGAATGTTTGATTCAGCCTTTTGTTATCTATTTCGTCTATTTGTGTTTGGGTTGCTATTGCTCCTTCTAGCAACTCACTTCCCTCTAATTCGTTTTTGAATTCTTCATATATTTCTTTGTATGATGCTTGGTTTTTTTTCAAGAAGCCTGCCAAATTGTCCAAACTCAGTAAATTTTCATTTATTAAGTTCACCGCTTCTTTTGCTCGAACTAACAAGCTTTTGTCTAAACCTTTTTTTATGCTCAATACTTTTCCTAAAAACCCCTTTGATACTTCGCTTGCTACCTTCTTATTCTCATGTAGCAATTTTTCTGATTCTGATATTTTAGCCTTACTGTCTTCTATTTGTGCTCTTAGTTTTGAGTCCCATTCTTTGTGGGAAGATTTTGAAATTTTATTTTTATTTGGGGATTCTTTCCGCTTTGCGGAATCTAGGTTTCTTGTTCTTTTTTTTGAATTCTCTAAACTCATTTTATTGTTAAGTTTTATTGTGACGTTATCTTTTTTCTACTTGCGATAGCCTCGTCCATGTCTGAGTCTTCTTTTTCGCGTTCACTTGATTCTTTTAAATAAGCTTCGTACATCTCCTCATCAAATTCTGCAATTTCTTTTGTGCTTTTCTTTGCTACGTCCTGCTTTTTGTCGATAGCAGTCTTGACTGTCATTTGCGCCCACTCGTTTCTTCTTCTGATTGCAAGTTTTCCTTTTCTGGTTTTGGCATCAGCTGGATCTTTGACAAAGATCCTCAAATTCCCTGCATTCTTAACAATCACTTCTGGATTTTCTATTAAAACTTTTACCACCGCGTCTTTGACCCAAGGCCTTTTATATAAACCTTTGCATTTCTTCAGGTTTTCTACGAACTCTACTTCGTTGCCCTTTACTGCTAGTTTCACGATGTCTTCTCCTCCGTTTATCAACAAGAATTGATCTGCATTTTCTACAATTAGTTTCGGGGTTTTCCCTAATATTTTTTTGACTGCTTCTATGTATGTTGCTCTCGGATAGTCCTTTAATTTGCCTATGTTTTTTGCGAGCATTTCTGGTTTTTCTTTTATTGCTTTAGCGAGTCTGTTTTTGAACCATCTTTCTCCTCTGTACTCGTGAAGGAGTCCTGCGTGTTGTAGGGTTAGTTCTGGTTCATCGCTAGTTGCTTTGTTGTAGATTTCTTCTTTTAAGCTTGGGTCAAGTCTGGCTATTTCGCTTGAGTTCATGAAGACTGCTTTTGGATTATCTTTTGCGATTGTCAGAAGCAGATTTCTTCCCCAATATCCTCTTTCTGAAAGGCTCTTTGCTGATTTTAAAATTTCTTTTGGGTTCTTGTTTGCTAAGTCAACTTTATTGCCTTCTGAGTCTTCCGCTTTCCTTGCTTTTTTCAACAATCCTTTTGCCCAAGAATATTCGTCTAATTGCCCTGCATATAAGTATAGATCCACAGGCGCGTTCACAGCCATTGTTTCTGCTGCTTTTTTTATAATTTTTTCTGATTCTTTTATGTGTTTTTTTATTGAGACTATGTTTTTCATTATCACCGTTCCTGCCATGGTTGAATCTTCTGCGGCCATGGTGGCTGCTTTTGCAAAGAAACCTTCTGTGTCATAGAAAGATCCCTCTATGTCATCCATGTTTTCGATTATTATTTTTGGTCCTCCAGCTGTTTTCAAAGTCTCGTCTGCTGCTTTTTTTATAATTCTTTGGAAGTCACCTAGTCTTCGGAAGCTCTGTACATTTTTCATTATGATTTTGTGTGCTTCAACTCCCTCTTTTGCAATCGCATGGTCCGTAGTTTTCTTCAAAAAGTCTAATCCCTTCCTTGATCCTGAAAGAGATTCTGCGTTGTCCAAAATAAATAATGGATTTTCTTGTCCCAATGCAAACAACTTCTCTTTTCCCATTCCTGTTTCTAACAATTCTACTGCATATTTCATGAATCCACTTGGATTTCTTTCAAGTTCGTTTGCCATAGCATTTCCAACAGGCCCTTCAAACCCAAGTTCAATTAGATCCTTTGCATATTTTACTATCTCATTTGAAGGTGATTCGTAATCAGATACATCAACCCCTCCTTTTTCTATTCCTAAAATTTCTTTGAGGACATACTCTGTCCCTTTTCTGTCCACAGCCATCATTTTCTTTAAATTTGGAAGTACAAGGTCGGCTCTCATTTTCACTGCTATTTTTATCAAATTTGGAGTCCTTTCATCGTTTCTTAAAATTGGCAGATCTAGATTGTTTAGAATCAGAGCTGCTAATTCTGCCGCCCGATTTGGAGTTGCTTCTTTTAGAGATCTTAATTTCAGAACATTCTTAAGTGCTGTTTGTAGCTCGCGTTCCCTATTGTTTATTGAGATCAAGTCTTCTGGAAGATTTGGTTTCCCAATACTCCGTCCAAGCCTCCTGACCTTGTCTCGATTGTTTTCTACTGCCCAAGGAGCTATGACCGCGGCCTGTTCCAAGAATTGGAGTAGGTTTTCTGTATTCGTATATCGAGAGAGTTTGTTGAAAATTTTCTCAGCTTTTTCCTCGGACATTCCTGTAACTTGTCTTTTTTGGAGTTTGCTGAATTTTGTTGAATTTTTTGGTGTTTCTGGATCTTTTTGAGTTTCTTCTCCAGCTGGTTCTTCTGTTGGCTCTTCTTCTGTTTGGGTTTCGGGAGCTTCTCCTTCTGGTTCTAAATCTGGATTTTTGTCTTCTTCTGTAAATGAGATTGTTGCTCCATTAAAGATCGGGATGTATTTATTTTCTGAGGTATAAAGACCTCTTCTTTTTCTTTCTGCGGCATCTTTGTTGGCACTTTGATTGAAGTATTTTGCAATGTCAGTTACTTCTTTGTAATCGGTCCCTTTTCTGCTTTTGCCACCCGTGACTGATACGATCCTTTGTATTTGGGCATCTTCGAAAAGGTTTGCAATTGAGATTTCGTTTTCTATCATTGCAGCTACGGGGCTGGATTTTGGGTCAGAGATTTCAAGTACGTCGTATACTGCCTTGAAGCTTATTTTTGCTTCTACGTCTTTGCCTGGTGCTACTCCTGGTTTTACCATAAAGAATCTGAGCATATCTCTTTTTGATTTTACTTCCAATAATCTCTTTATTCCTCCTTTTCCTTCTCCTACTGCTATCGCTAGTTTTAATTTTAATTCTCCATGGGAAGTATTAGCCTCTCCAAGGCTTTTCAAAAAGAACTCCTTGTTTTTAGAAATTGACTTTGCTTTTTCTTCGGTGATTTCACCCTCTAAGATTTTGTTCAGATCTTCAGCGCTAATTTCAACTGCACCTGTGATTTCTGTTAGAATTCCTTCTACAACCCCTTCGGCATTTTCCTTTGCTACTGCTAGTTTTTGTTCTAAACCTTCATTAATTTTTGCTACATTTTCTGAAAATTTCGCGAGTTTTGTTTTTGCATATTCCTCTTTTCCCTCACCCATAAATGAAGCTGTGTATTCCACTGCTTTTATTCCACTATCTATTCGTGTTTGCACTTTTTGATCCCAGTCGAGTTCTGTAGATGGATCATCTACTTTCTCATGCGGAGACTCCGCTTTTTCGACGGTGTCTACAAGTGATTTGAATTGATCTGGTTTTTCTGGTGCCATATTATAAATTTGCTAATGCATCATCTAAATTGTCATCTGCTTGAGATGATTCTTTGGTTTGGACTTCTGAACGAATTTCTCGGACCATTTCCTTTTCTGCTTTTTTAATCTGTTTTTCTGCTTCTTGATAAAGGGCCTTCACGTCCAAAGATTCGAGGATTTGAGCTTTCTGCTCCTCTGAAAGTTTGTCCAAATTTGCGATTAATTTCTCCTTTAAATCAGGTCGCAAAAGTTTCGAATTTTGTATTTGTGTTTTTAGGTCCATTTTTAGGGCCATTTTTGTCTAAATGATCCCTATATAATACCATTTTTCAGGTTATTTTTCAATGGAGATGGCCGTATATATTGTCTTTTCTGGCCGTTAATTGTAGGCTTTGGGCATGAAAATTCTTGGGATAGAGACATCTTGTGACGAAACTGCTTGTGCTGTTGTTGAAGACGGCGTTAAGGTGCTTTCTAATGTGATTGCTTCGCAGATTGACATTCATGCTGCGACTGGCGGTGTAGTGCCTGAGGTTGCGGCTCGTGAGCATATTTTGAAGATTGTGCCGGTGATTGAGGAGGCTTTGAGCAAAGCTGGGTGTGACTGGGATGATATTGATGCTGTTGCGGTTACGAAAGGACCTGGACTGATCAGTTCTCTTATTATTGGGACTGAAACTGCAAGCGCAATTTCTTATTTGAAAGATAAACCTGTTATTTCTGTTCATCATATTGTTGGGCATGTTTATGCGAATTTTTTGCGTGCGGATTCTGGTGCGGAGGTGGAGGAAGCTGATCCTGAGTTCCCTGCTCTGATCCTAACTGTTTCGGGAGGACATAATGAGATTATTTTGATGCGTGATCATGATGACTTCACTATTCTTGGTGAAACTCGTGATGATGCTGCGGGAGAGGCTTTTGACAAGGTAGCTAGGATTTTGGGGCTTGGTTATCCGGGAGGGCCAGTGATTTCAAAGGCTGCTGAGTATGGAGACCGCGAAGCATTCAAATTACCACGTTCATATCTTGACCAAGGAAGTTTGGATTTCAGTTTTTCTGGGTTGAAGACTGCTGTATTGAATGAAGTGAAAGCTGAGGCACAACGTGCTAGTGGTGGAGCTGAACTGGGTGATTATTCTCAAATTTCAGCTGGTTTGTCTGAGCAATTCAAAGCTGATTTGGCTGCTTCTTTTCAGGAAGCTGTTGTGGATGTCCTCACTGATAAATTAATCCAGGGATTTCTAAATCTTTTGGAGGAAGGAACTAAAATTCGAGAGATTCATTTGGAAGGCGGAGTGTCAGCAAATTCTCGTTTGAGTGAAATGATAACTTCGAAGGTAAATGATCTCATCAAAAACAAACACATCCTTGATGTTCGACTTAGATTCCCACAGAATTTAACATACTGTACTGATAATGCAGCGATGATTGCTGGAGCTGCTTATTTCCTTCGTGATAGGGCTGAGAAAGCCCCTCACAACGTCACTCCGACCACAAGTTTTGACTTGTTCTGATCGTTGGACTAAGATGGACATCATGAAAACTGTGAAGAAAACTGTCGTTTATTTTTTACTACTTTTTGTTGGGATCGCGTTGTTTGTTAATGTAATTTTGGAAACTGGAGTCTCTAATATCATTTCTACTATTAGGGATTTTTCGCTCGCATATTTTATCGTGTACTTTGTTGTACAATTCATAAATTTTGTGTTTTTGACCTGGAGATGGCAAGTTATCCTGCAGCATTACAAGAGCAAGGTTAACTTTTTGAGACTGATTCTTCATCGGTATGCTGGGTGGGCTATTAGCTTTTTGACGCCTTCGATGCAAGTTGGAGGAGAGCCTGTGAGAGTGATGCTTTTGACTGAAGATGGAGTGAAAAAGCGTGAGGCTGTGTGTTCGGTGGTTGTTGATAAAGTTGTGCAGCTGACTGGGCTGATTATATTTATTCTGCTTGGATTTTTGTTTCTGCTTTCTAGACAATTAGTGAGTGGTGATATTTTTTGGACGCTGGTTATTTCGTTAGGATTTTTTATTGGGCTTCTTTTTTGGTTTTATTATGCGTCGGTGAAAGGGATTGGGTTCTTTTCATCCATTTTGAAATTAATGCAGTTTCATAGATTCAAAAGGTTTGATAGGACTTTTGAGAAGGTTGTGATTGTAGAGGAGGCTCTTCGTGATTATTACAAAGGAAATTGGGGAAAGTTTTTGTGGCTTCTATTTTTGTCTGTTTTGGCTGAGGCCTATGAGATGATTGAAGTTTGGTTGATTGCTCATTTTATGGGTGTGGATCTTACTTTCTCTCAAACATTTATCGCTAGAAGTTTGCCATGCCTAGCGTACTTGGTACCAATCCCTGGTGCTCTTGGGGTTTTCGAGGGAAGTCTTGCTGTTGTATTTGCCTTGCTTGGAGTAAATATAAATGCTTTTGTTTTTGCTATGATCAGGAGAGTCCGAGATCTGATAAACGTCTTCATTGGTCTCTCTCAT
>CAZBZZ010000050.1:4291-7780 GCA_964496555.1 uncultured Candidatus Peribacteria bacterium | reverse complement strand
CTTAAAGCTCAATATCCTCTGGCGGAATATTCACCCCAAACTTTTCCTCAACTTCGCTGCCTCCACGATATCACTACTGAAATCAGTTCCAATCTTCCTTTTCAGGACAATATTTGAAGTCACATTTTTATGCAGATGATGATGGTCTTTTTGAGGCTTAAATTCAACACCCAAAACCTCCTCGCACAATCGAACATCTTCCAAAATATCACGCGCCCAATCTTCCTTCTGTGCAAACATCTCCAAATTCTCAATATTCAAGAATTTCCCCGCATGAGTCAGCTCCCAAACCAAAGTGAAGAAATGCTGTTTTATAAGATCCAACCTTCCCTCCTCAGAGGCTTTTTTGAGACCTCTCCCCGTCCCAATAAACTCAGGTGGAATTCCCAACGAATAACACGCCGCTGTAAATTTAATAGCACGAGGCAAACTGACCTCCCCTACTCCTCGACTATATCCAAAAAGTCCAACATGTTGCACTCGTTCTCTCCTGTTCGGCACATGCCCAGCCATTTCATTGATTAGAGGAGCAAACTGCCTAATAGTGCCAGAATAAAACTCCTCAAAAATAGAATTGATTTCCTTCAACTGCAAAAATTCCTCATCACTGAATTTCACAGGCTCTACTTTGGCACAAGATTTTTTTATAAAATTGAAGGCCTCTCGAACCTGATCCAAAGGATAATCATACCGAAAAGCTGATTGAATAGTCACAGTCTTTGTCCCCTCATATTGCTTCAAGCTATGTTCGATATTTTCAGGATTAATTCCCCCTCGAAAAGGCAAAGACCCTGTCCCAATAATTGGATAAACAGGGATCCCAAACTCCTCGCCAATCCTATAAAACTCCCGAAGAGCCATTCTCGTCGCCAACATCGCAGGAACAAATCCAGCATTCAAAGCAGGATCCGATCTAGCAATAAAAGTTCTCAAATAAGGTGGCAACTCCCCAAAACTTTCCCGATGACTATTTAAAAAATCACGCAAAACAGAAGCACATCCAGCCAAATCATCAACGCTCTCAAACAATGGAATCATATGAACATATCCTTTGCCAAATCTCTCTTCATCAAAAATACTCTCGTGAAGTTTAGCTGTTTTTCTAAAAGTCTGTTGAATATGAGTGAGCTGATCCGCAGACTTCGTCATCGGCAAAATCAATTCAAAAACAGGAGGCGAGTGGAGCTCCAAAGATTTAGTAAATTCAGCAGCCGATAAAACACTCATATAAGCCCGCGCCAATTTAAAAGTTTTCTCTTCCCAAATATTCGGAACTCGAAGCGTAATAAATTTGTCTCGACCAATCTGCTTCTGCTTAAACTCATCAAAAAATTTAGACAACAATTTCTCTATCATCGCCTCATCCGCAAACTTCCCTTCCCAATCCCACATATATTCATCACATCCAACATCAAAAAAACTATGATAAATCTCCTCCGCTTCTTGAGTAGTATCAATAAAAGCATCTTCTCCCCAGAAAGGCCCCCCAGCATTATCAGGATGCTGAGTACCCATTAAAATTGGAATTTCTCTTTCAGTTTGTGGATTGAACATGTGTATAATATAGACCAATTATGACAACACGCAAGATACTCCCATCACAGGAAGGCTACGACCTATATGCATCGAAATACGATGACAAGTTGTCATACCTCGACTCTTTCGAAAAAGACGAACTTGTAAAACTCCTCCCAGATATCCGCAACAAACGCGTCCTAGACATAGGGGCAGGGACAGGCCGAATCATACAAACTCTCAAAAGAAAAACCTCCTCAGCAGGCGCTCATTTCACAGCAGTCGACATATCGACAGAGATGCTCGACATAGCAAAAAAGAAAATCCCCGACATCGACATTGTCCACTCTGACATGACAGATCTTAACCTGGAAGACGACACTTTCGACGTCGTCATCGCTGCCTTTGTCATTGTCCACATTCACTCAAAAGACCTCACAAAAGCATTCGACGAAGTTGCCCGCGTCCTCAAACCAGGCGGCACATTTATCCTCACAAATATCAACCAACGCAAAGCACCAAAAATCAAACTCAACAAAAAAGAAGAGATCATTATTGAGTCCTATTACCACATCCCCGAACACGTCATAAAAGCCCTCGAAAAATCCTTCTTCAAAATCGAAAAGGAAATCTTCCTAGAAGAGGACAAAACCTGGATAAACCAAATCATAAAAGCTATAATCTGAACAGATTACATAACAACTTTAAAATGAAAAAATTAACAACCATTCTACTAGTCCTTCTAGCCGTAAGCACTCTCACAGCCTGCACAGAAAAAAAAGAAGGAAGCTCTTCAGACTCTACATACACTTCAGAACTAATCAAAGCGAGCGTTCTCGACTACGACAAAGTCGACAACATCAAAACAGCAACACAGGAAGACTACGAAGGACTTCAGTCATTCGAAATCACTCCACAGGATGCATACAACTTCATCGCAGTAGACCCAAGCGTGAAATTAGTAGACGTTCGCGAACCACAAGAATATATAGATTCACACATAGAAGGGTCGATTCTCATCCCGCTTCGCCAATTATCAGAAGAGTCACTCAGAGAAAATGGAATAGTAGAAACAGATTATGTCATCCTATACTGCCGATCAGGAAACCGAAGTGCACAAGCACACCAAACTGTCAGTAGATTAGGAGCCTACTCTTCAAACAGCATGGCAGGCGGAATCAACCAATGGGTAAACGAAGGCCTCCCTGTCATAACAAATTAGTTCCTGTTTTTTGTTTGGGATCGAATGATTTTTAAATAAGGGCAGAAAGAAAAAGTAAGAAAAATATTTTTGCTACTTTTTAAGTTCTCATGAGAACTTAAAACTGAGAGGTTAAACATGTTTAATCTCTCAGCTTAGTAGCAACATTTTTCGAAGGTTTCTTCTGCCTTACTTTACATCCCCATATTCTCCCCAAACACATTGTTGAGTCTCAATATGTTCTTTCCAAGGTCCCTCAGGAACCTCTGATTCTTCAACAAACTTCCAGTCTACAGGGTCACGTCCATCCAATCCAAGATGCTCAGTCATAACAGGAGAAAGATCGATCCCTGCATTGTTTGAACTTAAAGGATTGTAAAACTCTCCACCATTGATAACATAATCAAACAAGGTCTCCTCATGTGGCCCTGAATCAACGATCTGCCCGTAGGCAACTTTGTCTCCAGCCTGAACCATTATCCATCGATTCTTGATGTAAGAATAAAAGTCATAACCTTCAGCCAAACTTGGATCATACCAAGGAATATCAACGACCTCCGCTTTGTTTCGCGTCTCTCCATCTACATATTCCATATCGTTATAAGGCACAGCTATATACCACTCATTCACCGAATCAGCTACAGGACTCTCCCAAGCCGTCGAAACATTTGAAATCCATCCATTATCAGGTCCAGCCTCTTCTCCCAACCAGAACATCGTTGCAGTGATATTGTAATGCCAAGGATAATTAGATCCTTCAACCACAGGCGGTT
>CAZBZZ010000050.1:3779-4191 GCA_964496555.1 uncultured Candidatus Peribacteria bacterium | reverse complement strand
CCTCAACCACAGGCGGTTCCTCAACCACAGGCGGTTCCTCAACCACAGGCGGTTCCTCAACCACAGGCGGTTCTTCAACTACAGGCGGTTCTTCGACCACAGGTGGTTCTTCGACCACAGGCGGTTCTTTAACTACAGGTGGTTTCTTCACTTTAGGCTTTTTCTTCCAGAGCTTCCCATCCCTATAAATCTTCAAAAATCTCTTTTTCGCTCTTTTAAATCTATTCTTCAATTTCTTCTTTGTTTTTTTGTCCAACTTCTTATATTCATCCTTAGCTCTATCCCAATTAAATTTAACTTTCCCATCAACAAACTCGATTACTTTATATTCCTTCACATCCCACTTCGCAGCAGAAGCAACTCCAACAAAAGCAAAAATACTCAAAATAAATAGTACCGAACCAAAGAACAT
>CAZBZZ010000050.1:0-3769 GCA_964496555.1 uncultured Candidatus Peribacteria bacterium | reverse complement strand
GATACTTAAAAATTTTCTAGTTTTCATAACAAAAGGGTTAAACATATATAGCCAACTATTAATAGCACAGATCGAGAGAAACCTCAAACCTATGCCAAAATCCCTCTTGCCCTCTTCATCATCTCGTCGTACTTTCTATCATTTTCATGCGTATGCCCACCCAAATGAAGAAGCCCATGCACAAACAAAAACAAGACCTCCTCGATCACGGCTCGCGCTACATTGACCCCACGTCCATCTTCACGAGCATTCTTCTCAGCAACAGGAACACAAATATAAATTTCCCCCTCCCCCTCTTCATAATTAAAGCTCAAAACATCAGTAGCTCCTTTTTTCCCTCTCCACTTCTCATTCAGTTTCCCGATAGCAGCCTTCCCCACAAAAACCAACCGAACCTCGAACTTCCGCCCAACCTTCTCAGAACGAACAAACTTATCAAAGGCCCGCCCCAACTTTGCACGTGGAACACGGAACCCCTTCACCTCATTGTATATTTTAAGTTTTTTCATGAATTTTTAATCTCTATCTCCCGAACTCGGCTACCCCCTTTACTTAAGTCCGAACTTAGTTCCACAACCCATCATAAACTTCCCACTCCCCCTCATCCATTTCCCACTCAGAATAAATAGCAATCCCAGTAAAAGTCTCCTCATCAGCACGAATATCATTAAGCCCGCTTATAACACCAACCAACGCATTTCCCACATTCTCAACTTCAGGATTGAAACCGACTTTGTCATCTTCATACGAAGGAATCCCAATCAAAAACTCGGTCCCCTCAGCCTCATCAGTCCCCATCAAGTCACTAACCCAAATCACCTGCTCCTTCACGAGCCATTTATACAGCCATCCCCTATCGATCCCAGTGTCATAAACCATATCCACAATCTGATCAGCATGCTCAGCCACATTCAAATAATTAACCTCAGTATTATAATTCTCAAACTTGGCAATATTTTCAACCCACCAAACAAACGAACTTGGAATAAATTCAGCCAAAGCTACAGACAAAATCTTCCGATCATTCTCCTCAGAGCCCACATCCGAACCATGAGAGACCCCAGTCCCAGTATCCAAAACATCCCGAGTCTCCGCCAACAAAAGAATAAAATCCTCATCCTCATCCCAAACAGGTTCAATATCGTAATGAATTCCATCCATACCGATCATCTTCGTGAAGATCCTGCAAAGACCCAAAATATTTCGCCGAACACTTTCATTCGATAGATCCAACTTATGTCTCACCTGCCCCATCCAAGCCAACACTTTCATATCAGATTCATGTCTCTTCACCCTCTCCACAAAATTCAAACTCGCTGCATATCTCTCAGTCCCAATTCCCCCATCCTCTTCAATAGGCCCAACATGCAGATAAATAGTGTCGATATCATGCTTGACCAACTTATCCACCAATTCAAAGATCTCTCGGTCAGTTTTCGATTCCTCAGCCCATTCATGAGCTATCCAAATAGCATTATTTTCATTGTTATAAAACCGTCCAGGTTCATCAGCCCTCAATCCCAAAATAAAAATCCACAACGCCAAAAGCCCAACAAACAAAAATCCAGCAAACGACCCGATCCAAAAATTTCTCAAACGAATTTTCCCCTTAATTAGACTCATCACCATTAGTTAATTTCCTAACAATTTCATAGACAACTGTACTAAAAGCCGCCTCAACATTCAACGACTCCTTTCCCCCAAACATAGGTACAAAAATCTTTTTATCACATTTGTTCAGAACCTCCTCAGAGACTCCTTCCACTTCATGCCCAACCACCAAACAAACAGGCCTCTCAACAGAAGCCTCCCAGTAATTCTCAGCATCATCACACAACTCCACCCCGACAATCTGCACGCCCTCAGCCCTCAGTCGATCAATCACATCAGCCGCTTCTTCTTCGTATTCCCACTCAACCATTTCCTCAGCGCCCAAAGCCGTCTTCGCAATCTCAGGCTTCGGCGGCTGCCCAGTAATCCCACACAAAAAAATCTTCTTTACACCAGCCCCATCCGACGTACGAAAAATAGCCCCAACATTATAGAGGCTTCGAACGTTTTCTAGAATCACATAGATAGGATGTTGTTTTTTCATATCAAACTGCTTCACTTTCCAAGCCCAGGAATTCTATAGTGTTTTGTATAATATTTTCAAGCTCTCCTATCGTAATATACTCATCAGGTCTGAAATACGACTCATTTTCAATTATGCCATGATCAAATGCATAATTAGCAAAACGCGGATACCACCACATTTTAGAAACAGCCGGGTTAACATCATAATAATAACTCTCTTGGGACCTCAAAGCCTCTTCGCTTCCCAAAATTTCAATTAATTCAAACCTATGAAGTGGAGCAACCAATTGATTTGCCCCTAAAATGACTTTTAAAGCTTGCATACGGGTGATTGGAGCCTCTGGCTTGAAAGGAGTCCCCTCTTCGTTGGTGTAGCCGCTCAAAAGGCCTAGCATAGTGGCGACAGTGATCGGTTCATAATAGGAACTTCCATATGGAACATCGGGATAAAGAATAATCTCAGGTTCCAGTTTCAATCCAGAAAAATTAGACTGTCCCGTAAATGCAAAGAAACAAAACTCACGATAATCATAACAATTGTTAATAAAATCCTTTCTTCGGTCCTTTAAGCTAAATTCTCCCACAACCTGATCAATAAATTCCCCACGCGTCACATAATCATCTCCAGGCTCTTTTATCAGTTTAGATTCTCCAAAAGGAACACTATGTCCCAAAAGCAAATAAACCTCTCCATTATTACTATCTCCCACTAATCCACGCGCATCATAACGATCAGCGTATCTTGCCGAAACAGCAACATCATCATATCCATCTCCGTTGAAATCAAACTTTGCCATTTTCGCTCCAAACCAATCGTCAGGTTTCACTCCATATATATATGAATTAGTTTCCCCATTTTGAAGATCAAAACTCTGCTGATCAGCATAAAATTTATTGTGATAAATATAGACTTCCCCAGGTTCCGAACTAGAAAGTGTAGAAATCCCAGGAGCCCCCAGCAAAATATCGTCTTTCTCATCACCATCCACATCAGCAAACAAAACACTCGACCCCAACAAATTCTCACTTTGCTCCCCCCCAAAATAAATATCAGCACTCTCCCCTCCCACAACAAACAAGTCATCCTCAGACCCATCCCCTTCCACAAACTCATTTCGACCACTCAATAGATAAGACTTCCCACCCCACCCCCTATTCAAATAAGGGAAAGCAGAAACCAAAAGATCCTCCTTATGGTGAGAGTCAAATTGCCCCAGACTCAAAGAGAACCCAAACCAATTAAAAGCACTTTCCCCTACCAAAACATCATAAGGCTTTTTCTCATAACGAGAATACTCTTTCGGCCCCTTATAAATATAAACCTTTCCGGCCTGAGGGCCGCTTGGCCCATCCGAAAAATATGCAGATATCAAAACGTCATTATAGTGACCACCAACTATATTCCCAACTTCTATATCCCCCCCAAATCTTTGATCTTTTTCCTCCCCTACAAAAACCACATCAGTATCCTTCTTCCCATAAAATTTATCGTACCTATAGTCACTGTCTATACCAAATGTCCACCCATAGTAACCATATACGTTACCAGTTTTGACATCATCTGTAGACATCGAAAACGGAGCCCCAACCAACAAGTCATCTATGTCATCATGGTTGATATCCCCCACTTCAACGCTCACTCCAAATCCATCTCCATCATCTTCTCCTATGAATTCCAAATCAGCTCTTTCCG